>NZ_JBYCKQ010000035.1:0-6789 GCF_057473465.1 Acidithiobacillus sp. TH-A117 | reverse complement strand
GGCTTGGGAAAAGCTCGATCTGCAAGGCGCCGGGGTACAGAGTTTACAAATTCGCTTGCAAAAACTCCAGAAAAAACCTCTATGGGCCTATCTATACTGGTGTTTGTTTCCTGTGGGTGCTCATCGTTTTTACCTGGAAGAATCCTGGGCCTGGGTGTTTCCGCTGGCCACGGCGGGCATTGTGGTCCTCGCCCTACTCGGCCTGTTCTGGGAAGCCGTTGTTTTAGCCGTGCTGCTCCTGGGGGTCGCTGTTTGGGATCTCAGCCGCATCCAGCAATGGATCAGCAGCTACAACAAGGAACTGCGCAAAGCTACCTGGTTTGCCCGGCAAACACCGGCTGCCCCTGCCAATTACCAGGGCCGCACCGATACCGGTGAAGCCCCTGCCCAGTGGCAGCGGGAGTTGCAAGACTATACGGCGACCAAGGAAAGCGAGCGGGCGGGTCATCCCGCCACTCAGAATCCGGCCAGCAAAGGTTTTGCGCCGGGGCAAAGACGCATGTCCTTTGCCGAACAGGAGCGCTTGCTGCGGGAAATTGCCAGTGGCGCTAAAAACAAAGCGGATGGCAATGACTGATGAGGGCACTTACCGCTAAAATGGGTTCTTGACCCACATTTCTCAAGACTCTGCTTGGCAATGCCATGTCTATTTTTCTTTTTCGAACATTGCCAGATAACGTTCTTTGGGGAGAGGCAACTGCTTGGCAACGGCGAGAAAATCAGCCAGATGCAGAGGGGTGCTCATGCCCACCAGGGTAACACCAATTCCCGGCGTTGACCTTACAAACTGAATGGCGCGCTGGGCGGCGTTGGCCAGCTCGGGAATGCCTTCCAGCAGGGAAGGAATTTCTTCCTGGGCCAATAATCCCTTGCCCAGAGTGTGGCTGGCCATGATGGTCAGCTTGAGCTGAAAAGCCGCCTGAATGGTGGAGCCGATATTGCCCTGTCCGGTCACCTGGCTGAAACGCGTGTAGGCTTCGGGCATCAGCGCGTTGAAGGGTAATTCCACCACGCGCAGATGGTGCCGGTTGCCCTCCCCCGCCGCTTTTTCGGCCAGACCAATGAGACTGGTGAGGGACTGGAACAGGGTATGGTCCGTTTCCACCCGACAGGCATTGAAAGTAGAAATGCCGTAATAACGAATCTTGTTTTCCTGAACGGCCTGCTCCAGCACGGTAAAGACTTGGAGCAGCTTCTGGTACATCCGTTCTTTGCCAATCAGGGGAATGTGCACTTCGGGCTGATCCACCAGAAACACGTCCAGGGTTTCCAGACCGGTTTGCTGACGCAGGTCGTCCAGTTGCCAGGCAATATATTCCGGACTCAAACAATGCACATTTCCGGCCAGATCCTCTTCTTTACCCAGCCCTTTGGCGACCACTTCTTCACGGAAAAATGCGAGGGGATCTTCCGGCCGCCCCGCTGTAAAGGTCAAAAATCCGCCCTTGCCCACCACAAAAAACTCTTCCCGGCGAACACCTGCGGCCATGGCCTTGGCAATGCCGGCACCAACGGCCCGTCCGGCCCGGCCAAAGCGATAATTGGCACCGGTATCAATCACGTTGATTCCGGACTGCAGGGCCTGGGCGACGATGGCAGCCACAGCGAGATCAGTCACATCATCCACCGCGCCGGGAAAAGTACCCACTCCCAACGAGGACAGCTTGATCCGGGTATTGAGAAAATCACTGAAATGTTCTTCTGCCAGGGTGTCCGCAAAGCGCGCCACGTAAGCCTTGCTGCCCACACTATTGGCAGCGCCGGGAATCAAGGTGTTATCTGCAGCATTCACGCAGCATTTCTCCTGTTGGCAAAAAGGGGATGATGATGGAACAGATAATCCAGACGCGCTGTCACTTCCGGACGCAGGGGGCCCGGCAAAGGCAGATCATCCAGGTACTGGAACTGGCGGCTGTAATCCGGCGCATCTTCATCATCCAGATCCCATTCCACCGCTTCCAGCAGGGCTCGACCGGTTTCGGGCAGGGCCATATCCAGAGTGCGCCCTGACAGAGCCGCCCAGACACCGGTCCAGCAACGGGCCAGGGCTATGGGATGATACCCTCCCCCACCCAGCACCAGCAAACGCGGGCTTTCGGCAACGATTCTCCGGACAATGTCCCAGAACAGGCCATTGGATATGCGGAATTTGCTCAAGGGGTCCGGAGATAAAATATCCGTACCGGCCTGGAGGACCAGCACATCGGGGGCAAACTGCTGCAGTACCCGGGGCCAGAGGGCATCGAAAACGTGGGTATATTCCGTATCATTGATTTCCACCGGCAGGGGAAGGTTCACGGCCAGGCCTTCCTGGTCATCCAGCCCACCCCCCTGAAAGGGATAGGCATAAGCTGTATCCATGTGCAGAGACACCGTCAGGGTATCGGGGTCTTCCCGGAAGGCCGCTTCGACACCGTCGCCATGATGAGCGTCCATATCCCAGTAAAGTACCCGCAGCCCCGCCTTGCGCAAGCGCTGGATAGCCAGTACCGGATCATTCAGATAGCAGAACCCCCGCGCCTGAGCGGGGGCAGCATGATGCATCCCCCCTGCCGGACTGAAGGCGGTGAAACCTTGCAATACCAACTCCGCGCCCAGGATACTGGAGCCCGTAGCCAGATTGGGGGTATCAAAAAAGCCGGGGAAACAGGGATTTTCCAGCGTTCCTAATTGATATTGCTTGCGGTCGGCATCACGCACATTGCCGCGAAACTGGGCACGTTCAAAAGCCTGGATGTAATCGCGGGTGTGAAATCCGAACAGTTCCTGATGACTGGCTGGACGGCCCAGACAATATTCCTCGGGCGCCAAAGCCCCGTAGGCGTTGATCAGGTCAAGGGTCAGGGAAACACGGGGAATCGCCAGGGGATGATTGCTACCGTAGCTGGCGCGCCGGTAGCGGGCGGCACCCACAAATCGGGCCGGACGGGTCGCCGTAATTTGGGGATGCAGGAGCTGTTTTTCATTCATCCGCTATGTCCCCGCAGGCGCAGATAGACTTCCGGCAGACGCGCCGGCAGGCTGTCGAGATGGGGCAGCACCAGATAATGCCCCTGCCCGAACACCTGGGGCAGATATTCTCCACCCTGGGGATCGAGGCTGATACAAAAGGCGTGAATTCCCAATTCCAGAGCCTCGCGCACGGCCATCCGCGTATCTTCCTGCAAATAGCGCGGATCGCCGCCGTCATCATAATCCGCCGGACGCCCATCCGAAAGAATCAGCAATAAGCGCCGTTGGGCGGGACTGCGCAACATCAAGCGGGTACTATGGCGGATAGCCGCTCCCATGCGCGTGGCCAAACGTCCCGACAAGCCTCCCAGGATGGCTCTGGCGCGGGCATCAAATTTGTCGGCGAAGCGTTTGATGGGATACATCAGCACTTCATCATGATACTTGCTGGCAAAACCATAGACCGCAAAAGGGTCGCCCACTTCTAGCAGGGCCTCGCCAAAGAGCAGCATGGCGGCGCGCAGGCGATCCACCACCCTTACCCCGGAATCGCCAGCTTCGGCCATGATGGAGGTAGATAGGTCTGCCAACAGCAGCACGGCGGTGTCCCGCTGCTGAGGGCGGCGCTGCAAATATACGCTGGCCTTGGGTGAACGTCCGGCCCGCTTTTCGATGAGAAACTGGACCGCAGCCTCCAGATCCGGTTCCTCCCCTTCATACTGACGACGGCGTGGCGCCATCCGCGTCGGTTTCTGGGCCTGCAGGGCGCGTTTGAGGCGGCGCAGGGTGCCGTCATACTCAGCAGCTATTTCGATGGCCTTGGCTTCATCCTGCTCCCGCAGCTTGCGTTCATGGACCCGTGCCCAATCCATCTTGTATTGCTGATGGCGATAATCCCATTCCCGGTAAGGCCAGCCGCCCTTGGGGCCTTTGACCCCGCGACCGCTGCCCGCCACCTTGGCCGGCAGGGGAATACCCACGCCTACCCGGCCACCGGTACCCTGAATATCCTCCGGCGGAATTTCCATATCCGGGTCATTGCCTTCTGCCGATTGCGGCGCTTCCTTGGGCTTTTCCTGATGCCCGGCCGCCCCCAGGGCGCTGTCACCGTCCATTTCCGGGGCATCACTGCCGCGTTTTTGCCGGGGATAAACCGGCCGTGCGGCATTGGGAGAATGACCGGGCAGATAAGCCCGGGCACGCTCCACCAGCGTCAAAGGAGCGAGGGTCGTCGTCGCATAAAGGCCCAGAGCCACCCGAAAAGCATCGACAATCCCGGCTTCAGGACGAATCAACTCTGCCAGTTCCGGGGCCAGGCGGCCCTGCTGGTAGTCTTCCAGATACTGCTGTGCCTGTGCATAGTAGGCGGCCGCCACGCCTTCGGGCAGTCCATGCTTGCGTGCAGCCTGCAAAACCCGGGAAATATAGCCCGGCATTTCCCGATCCAGGGCCACATCCACCCGCAAATCTTCGCAGAGATCAAAAATCATCTGGAAGCGGATCATATCCTCGCCAAACTGGGCAAAAAGCGGTCGCCAGGTAATGCGCTGATCGGGGTCCAGAGGGGGATGCTCCATCCCGATTTCCGCAAAAAGGGCGTGAATGGCGTCCTGCTCGTAACTGTCAAAAGCCAGATGCGCGCCGGTATGGTAAAAAGCCAGCAGGGCTTCTTCCCGATCGGGCATGACGGCCGGCACAAAAAGACTGCGACCGTCAGTCTCCAGAAAACTGCGCCCCCCTTCCAGACTCCAGTCACCCTCTTCCAGGGGCAGATGCAAGCCTGTCCAAGCCTGCAAAAGCAGGCCAAAGAGGCGCTTATGAGCTCCCATGCGGAAACCGGGCAGCACCTCCAGCAGAAACCCCCGGGCTTCGTCACTTTCCAGACGAAACCAGGCTTCACCCCTTATGCGTCCGGCCGCCAGTACATCAGCCCCCCGTCTTGCCCATTCCGCCACACCATCCAGCCCGCAAATGCCGCGTACCTTGATGGCCCCGTCCAGATAAGTCCCCAGCCCCAGGCGGCCCTTGGCGAGACTTTCGGCAGGCTGTAACAGGGCTTCCAGCCCCGCTGTACCCTGCTCTCCAAAGAGGGTCTGCACCGGCATCCGGAAATAGGCCGCAGCGCTGTCCACATGACGATCAATCCAGGCCGCGCCCAGACGGAACCACAAGGCCTCGCCCTCAACACCCCAGTTGCTCCGGACCGTCGCCGCCTGTTGAAAAAAGCCCACCACCGCGCGAAAGGTACCGCGCTGGGTGAGAAACTGGCGGGCCTGTTCCAGCCAGGGGTCCAGTCCACCAAAGGCCGCTATCATGGTGGCGGTGGCGTGAAAACAGGCTTTGCCCGCCTCCCGGTCATAAAAAAACAGATCTCTACCGGTTTCCAGAAAACGCAGACAGGCGCTTTCCCCCAGGGGGGTTACCGCAGGCAGGGCATCGCGGGCATCTCGCCCGGCCACAAAACTGATGGCCGCCAGATGCTCGAGGATTTCTTCGGTCGCTTCCGACATGAAAGCTCCTTAGCGTTCCGGGAAGAAAGTCCGGAAAATTTCCAGCAGTGCCTCACTCAGTTCCGGATCATCGGTCTGAGGGTTGATGATGGCCATGGTGCAGGCCTCCAGCGGCTCCAGACCCGCCACCATCAGTGCGCCGGCATAAATCAGCGCCCGGGTCGAAGTCACTTCCTGCAAGCCCTGATCCTTCAGATTACGGGCCTTGTCTGCTGCCGCTACCAGCGCCTTGGAACGGGACTCATCCAGTCCCGCTTCTTTCATGACAATGCGGATTTCCACTTCCGCCGGCGGATAGGTGAAATTCATGCCTACAAAACGCTGTTTGGTAGAAGGCTTGAGGTCTTTCAGCACCGTCTGGTAACCCGGATTGTAGGAGATGACCAGCATGAAATCAGGATGGGCATTGATTTCCGTGCCCAGCTTTTCGATGGGCAGATGGCGACGATGATCGGTCAGCGGGTGGATGACCACCGTGGTATCCGTCCGCGCTTCGACAATTTCATCCAGATAGCAGATGGCGCCTTCACGCACTGCCTTGGTCAGCGGCCCGTCCTGCCAAACCGTGGCGTCGCCCTCGATGAGAAAGCGTCCGACCAGATCCGAACTGGTCAGATCTTCGTGGCAGGCGACGGTAATCAGCGGTCTTTTCAGACGCCAGGCCATGTGTTCCAGAAAGCGGGTTTTGCCACAGCCGGTCGGTCCCTTGAGCATCACCGGCAAACGACGGCTCCATGCCGCCATGAATACCCCGACTTCGTTGGCTACGGGCTGATAAAAAGGCTCTTCGATGATCATCTCACTCATTGCTCAACCCTCTTGATGTTGTTCGGCATGGCTACGCAAATACAAAAATATATGGCGCAGGGTATGGATCACCATTCGCTCCGGCTGGGCGGGCAAGGCATCCGCGCGCTCTGCTGTCAGACAGTTCTGGTAGTAAATCAGTTCACGGCAATTATCGCGAATGGTATTCCAGTGGGGTTTGCCCTTGACCAGGGTTTTCCACAATTCCAGCAGATCAGCATCGCTGGAATAGGGCTTATGCTCGCTTTCCAGCATGATCCGCAGCATGGCTTCGGCTTCGACAATACCTGCTGCCAGCAATTCCGGCAAAGGCATCCCCTCGGCCTGCTGTTTGGCCAGCCCTTCAATGCGGCCATGAACAGCATCCAGTCCCGCAATCAAATCATTTGACTTGGTCATCATCACTCCTGATCGGTTTTTCGGTGAAACCCGCTACCACTCCGGGAGATTTTCGTCTAGGATAAAAGAGTTTTAGCTAAATGCGTGTATAATTCATTTTATAGTGTGATTAATAAGGGGC
>NZ_JBYCKQ010000034.1:0-46490 GCF_057473465.1 Acidithiobacillus sp. TH-A117 | reverse complement strand
CGCATAAGATAGCGCGTAAGCGAGAGTGGCGGAATTGGTAGACGCACTGGATTTAGGTTCCAGCGCCGCACGGCGTGGGAGTTCGAGTCTCCCCTTTCGCACCACACTATGCTAGTACAAAGTGGTATCACCTTGAAAACAGCCGGTTGGGCCAAACCTGATGCGGGTTGATGTGGGATAAAGTGGCAGGGTATTTTTCCCTGTGTTCAAAAAATTCCGAATACGGTTAGGATTAGCTCACCTCTCTGCTGCATGAGAGTACCGCTCCATGCCCCACTTTACTTCAACCAGTCTTTTAACCTCTTTTTGCTGTTTATTGTGGATGGAACCCGGTGAGATCCCCGTTAGCCAGCGCCACATTCTCGTTTCATCTCATTTCTTACCGTAAGTTGCATCGTGGTTCGGAGCAACGGTTAAAAACCGCAAGTAGTCTCCATCTCGGTAGGCGGTCGCCCTGCGGGATTGCGTGATCCGTAGCAAGTAGATGGCAGTAATACCTTTGGGCGGCGTCACACTCAGAATTTTTTCCCATCGCAGCCCCTTATCCCGGTAGACCTGATCCCAGGTCATGTGCAAAATCTTTCTCAAAGTCTCCAGGGCCGAATGACGTTCTGGCTTGGGCAAGGCAAGCAGGTTTTCCTGGAATACCGGATTATTCAGGTCCAAACGAACCTGATCACCCACGAATCATTTGATCCAGAGCGTGCCGAGTGTCGGTATCATCCGCCGGATGCGCCGATGCCCAGGCCATAGCACGTTGCAGATCGCTTTGCGCCCCTCCATGACATGCACCACTGCACTCATGCACTATGGCACAAAAGAGATGCTATCCAACGAACGCTTTGACCATCCACGCTGCTTTCCACCCAATTCTGGCCATTTTTGCACGCTGTTTAACACCGGTTTATGTAGCAGGCTTTTTCTCTCTCATGATCTGTTTCCAGAGTCCCTGCACCTGTCCGGCAAAAAATATGCCCAAACTGCTCACCGGGAAACCCATGACATGCAGCGACTGGGCTGTCCAGTTATTGCAGGTATGAAAGGCGTCGTAGGGCTCTGTCGACGGGAAAAAAAGGCCATGCGGATACCAAGGTTCACGCATAATCGGTTCCGGACCATTTTGCTTCCAGAGAATAGCTTGCGCGACGTAGTGTACCAGCTTTTGAAACTGCGCTGGCGAAAGGGTGAGCGGCAACAAGTGTACCTGGGGTAGCAAAAAGGCGCGCCAATGCTGGTGGGGAATCCCCTGCAGAAGCACAACAGCCGGAGAGGGGAACAATGCCCGCAAACCAAGTAACACGCCCGGGTTCCGAGCCTCATAGAAGCCGCGATTCCCAAACCCCACCAAGAGTACCCGCGCCTCGGGGAAATACGGCCTCAGGATCGGCAATTCCTGCCACACCGGCTGGGCAGGCAACACCCAACCCGTATGCCATCCGGTATCGAGGATGGCTGCGTGGATGGGCTGCTGATAGTGGCCCTCGTGCGCTATTGCCTGCAGATTATCTGTACCAGCCACTGACAAAGCACCGCACCCGGAGAGCAGGAGCAGGAAGCCGGAGATCAGCAGCCACCGGCATGCCCTCGTATTGCCACACTTCAAGACCAAAACCACCAGGCCAGGACGATAACCGCTGCACTGGCCAATGTTATAAAACCGCTGATCAACAGCAGCTTCAGGAGAGCTTTGGCTTCCGCGTACTGTCCTTCTTGATCCATGTGTGAAGCCTCCAATATGGCAGCATTCCAGCAGACAATCACGGTATCTTTATCCGTCTGCCAGAGTTCAAAGTCAGGTAGTTATCTATTATCAACAGGGATAATCTGTGGCCTGATGAAAATGTGACGTCATCATTCAGCCAAAAACTCTACAATTTATTTGACAGTTGTCGGGGTAAACTTTATCCTCGCGTCAAATTTTTTTTGACGCTGGGTGTCGACCATGCTTTGCGTACCAGCAATGTCTGGATGATCGCCGCAACGAAAATGGCAGAATATCCAGCGCATCCAGTTGAAGTGATTGTTGCAGGCAGGTAGTCAGCGCGAAATTCTCCTGTCTGGAAGTCACCCTATTCCGTTCTCATACGTTCGTCGGGGTATATGAAATCAGCAAACACCACCTTTTCGTCTATAGTCGAGCTGAATGAGGCTAACCTCGGACTTTTTCACCTGAAAACCATGTTAACCGCCGGACTGGGATTTTTTTCGGCAGCCTACGATTTGTTCATCATTGGTTATGCCTTGGCCTTGATTCGGCAGGAATGGCATCTCGATGCCTTCATGATGGGATTGATCGGTTCCATTTCTCTGATTGCAGTGCTTTTTGGTGCCTATTTTTTCGGTAGAATTGCGGATATTTACGGACGGCGGAAAATATATGGTGTTGAAGCCCTGCTGATGGTGCTGGGAGCACTCGGCTCGGCTTGCGCCAATGATATTACCACTTTGATTATATTTCGCTTTATTCTCGGACTGGGGGTGGGGGGAGATTATCCCTTGTCGTCGGTGATCATGAGTGAATATGCCAATAGAGCCAATCGTGGACTATTGGTAGGGCTGACTTTTTCCTTTCAGGCGCTGGGTGTATTGATCGGGCCGGGTATTGCTCTGGCCTTGCTGGCTGCACAAATTGATCATGATCTGGCCTGGCGCATCATGCTGGGTTTGGGCGCGCTTCCGGCTCTGGGTGCTTACTGGATGCGGCGCGGCATGCCGGAGTCACCGCGCTGGCTGCATCGGGCAAGGCCCGTAACACCACAGCAAAACGAGGTAAACGCTGCTTCTCCGAAGCCGCTGCGCCATTATTGGCGGTATTTGCTGGGCACCGCCGGAGCGTGGTTTGCTTTTGATTATGCGTATTATGGCAACACCATTTCGACGCCCATGATTATGCACGCCCTAGCTCCGCAGGGTGGATTGATGGCCAATATTGCCTGGAGCTGGATTGTGTTTGCCATTGCTGCAGTTCCCGGTTATTTTCTGGCGGCATTGACCCTGGACCGGATTGGCCACCGCCGTTTGCAGTGGATAGGTTTTTTGTGTATGGGCATGGCGTTTCTGACCATTGGCATTCTCCCTGATATTACCGGGGATTTTTCTGTTTTTATGGCGTTATATGCCGTCAGCTACTTTTTTGCAGAATTCGGCCCCAATACTACAACCTTCGTACTGGCCTCGGAAATTTATCCGGCACATTTACGCAGCACTGCCGCAGGTATTTCTGCGGGCACCGCCAAGATTGGCGCATTTATTGGCGTGTTTCTGTTCCCTGTTTTGCTGCAAGCAATGGGTATAGAAAATACGCTCTTGCTCACCTTTGTCTTCAGCATGCTCGGACTGCTTTTGACGTTGCTCTTGCCTGAGCCTGCCCGTCAAAGTCTGGAGTTGATCGCCGGTGAGGAAAATCGTTTAGTCCATTTTACCCAGCAGAAACCTCGGATCAGGTATACACACCCGCGCACCCGCCTGGGTCAGGCGCGACGCATCATGCACACCGCAGAGGACGCCGATCGGTAAAACACCGGCAGCCACGGCCATTTCCATGTCGTGTACCGTATCACCGACCATGACGGCAGCTTCCGGCGGCAATTGGTAATGATCCAGCAGCTCTTCGAGCATGAGCGGGTCCGGCTTGGAACGGGTTTCATCGGCACAACGGCTGGCACTGACCAGTGCTGCCAGACGCGGATTTTCAGTGAGCACCTTATCCAGACCTCGACGCGCCTTACCCGTAGCCACAGCCAGTTGATAACCCGCATCCGCCAGCCCCGACAGGGTTTCCTCAACCCCCGGAAACAGCGGCATGGCGGCTGCAGGTGTTCCGAAAAAACAATGGCGGTAACCTTCCAGAATCCGTTCACGCAGATTTTCGTCAGCCTCGGGGGCCAATACTGCCAGGGCATCGCTCAGGCCCAGGCCAATGATTTCCTTATATTGTGCTTCTCCCCGATCATCTAACCCGGCATAGGCAAAGGCGTGGGCCAGGCAGCGACAGATGGTGGAAATACTGTCCATCAGGGTGCCGTCCCAGTCGAAAATAATCAGTCGGCGATTTTGCAAAATAGGCATCATGAACATGACTCCTGGCGTAATTGCTGCAATACGGCCTCCAGTTCGGCCGGTAAGGGGGCCTGGATATGCATGGGCTGCTGATCGCGGGGGTGCGCAAAACGAATACTGGCGGCGTGCAGGAACAGACGCCGCAAACCCAAAGCGCGCAGGCGCTGATTAAAGGCAGGATCGCCATATTTTTCGTCACCGGCAACAGCGTGGGCGATGGCCTGGAGGTGCACACGAATCTGATGGGTGCGCCCGGTATCCAGATCAGCCTCGACCAGGGTTGCCCCGGAAAAATGTTCCCGGGCCGAGAAATGGGTATGGGCGGGCTTACCGGCGACGGGATCCACCCGCACCATGCGCTCGCCGGATTGCAGGGTATTTTTGCGCAGCGGCAGGCGTACCGAGCGCGCAGGCCCCTTCCAGTCACCGCAGGCCAGGGCCAGATAGTGTTTTTCCATCTGCCCCTGACGCAGGCTTTCATGCAGAGCGCGCAGTGCCGAACGCTTTTTGCTCAGCACCAGGCATCCGGAAGTATCCCGATCCAGACGGTGCACCAGCTCCAGCTCCCGGGCATCCGGACGCAACTGCCGCAGGGCTTCGATAATGCCCCAGCTCAAACCGGAACCGCCATGCACCGCCAACCCGCTGGGCTTGTCCAGCACCAGCAGATGACTGTCTTCAAAAAGGACCGCTGCTTCGAGCTGGCTACGCAGATGGGCAGGCAGCACTGCCGGATCACTGGGTTCCGCCACCCGCACCGGGGGCAGGCGCAACACATCACCTACGGCAATGTGATAATGGGGGCGCGCCCTTCCCTTGTTCACCCGCACTTCACCACTGCGGAGGATTTTGTAGATGTGCGAGCGAGGCACGCCTTTCATGACCCGCAGGAGGAAATTATCCAGACGCTGGCCCGCATCGGCATCGGTCACCAGCCACTGACGCACTCCGTTTTCCGCCATATTTTCACTGCTCCCGCATTTTTTCGATTGCGATTCTATTCTTTTATGGCATATATTGCGACTCAGGACGCTGCGCTGAACGAGTGCGGCTCCGGTTATAGCATCGAAGGGCAAGCCTTTCGGTCCCAATTACAAACGCTGCGCTCCCCGGCCTGCTTGAATGAGCAGGCGGGTTGAGCGCCGGAGAAAGAAGAACTTATGAAAAGGATGTTGATTAACGCCACCCATGCGGAGGAGCTGCGGGTGGCTTTGGTAGATGGTCAAAAACTCCTCGACCTTGATATTGAACGCGCCTACAAAGAACAGAAAAAGAGCAATATCTACAAGGGTAAAATTACCCGGATAGAGCCTAGCCTGGAAGCTGCCTTCGTGGATTATGGCGCCGAACGCCACGGTTTTCTGCCCCTCAAGGAAATTGCCCGGGAATACTTTCAGCAACAGGAATCCGGTCAAGGCCGCAAACGCATCCAGGAACTGATTCGCGAAGGCCAGGAAGTGATTGTCCAGGTGGACAAGGAAGAGCGCTCCAGTAAAGGTGCCGCCCTCACCACCTTTGTCAGTCTGGCGGGACGCTATCTGGTCCTCATGCCCAACAATCCCCGGGCAGGCGGGGTTTCCCGCCGCATAGAAGGGGACGATCGCACCCAGATCCGCCAGCATCTGCAACTCCTGGATATTCCCGAAAACATGGGGGTCATTGCCCGCACGGCCGGCATTGGTCAGGAACTGGAAGCCCTGCATCGCGATCTCGAATACCTGAAACAAATCTGGCAAGCCATTGTCGATACAGCCGCAACCCGTGCTTCGCCCTTTCTGATTTACCAGGAAGGCAACGTGGTGGTTCGGGCGCTGCGCGATCATTTTTCAGAGGATTTCGGTGAAGTCCTGATTGATGAAGAAGGCGCCTATCATGCCGCCGTGCAGTTCATGGGCGCGATGATGCCGAAAATGGTCCACCGCCTGAAGCATTACGATAATGATGTACCGCTCTTCAGTCGCTATCAGATCGAGCAGCAGATTGAGTCCGCCTTCAGCCGCGAAGTGCGTCTGGAATCCGGGGGCGCCATAGTCATCGATCATACCGAGGCCCTGGTGGCAGTGGACGTCAATTCGGGGCGCTCCACCAAGGGTCAGGACATTGCTGAAACTGCCTTCCGGACCAATCTGGAGGCGGCGGAAGAAATTGCCCGGCAGATTCGCCTGCGCGACCTGGGTGGCCTGATTGTGGTGGATTTCATTGATATGGAATCCCCCAAACATCAGCGTGAAGTAGAGGGTAAACTCAAGGAAGCCCTCAAGCTGGATCGGGCGCGAGTCCAACTCGGCCGGATTTCCCGCTTCGGTTTGATGGAAATGTCCCGACAACGGCTGGGTGCTAGTCTGGAAGAAGCTTCTTCCGAGCCCTGCCCGCGTTGTAATGGCACGGGGCAGATTCGCGGTTGCGAAGCCACCAGCATGCATGTCCTGCGCCTCTTGCAGGAAGAATGCATGAAGCCCGGTCCTGCCGAGGTCCAGTGTGCGGTTCCGGTAGATGTGGCGGTGTATCTGCTCAATGAAAAACGCCTGCCTATTCTCGAACTGGAAGCCAAAACCGAAACCCGTATTGTCATCATTCCCAAGCCGGAACTGGTGACCCCTCACTACAATATTGAGCGCACCCGCATGGAAGCCAGCACCCTGCGCAGCCTACCCGTGCCGCAGAATCTCAATAATGCCCTGCCGGCCCGACCGAGTCGTCCGGGCGTGGAATCGGCCGCTCTCAGTCCGCTGACCGCGCCGCCACCACCCGATGTCCTCCCACCCCTGCGCAGCCCTGCGCAGGCACCAGCTAAAGCCAAAAGCAGTGCCAGTAAGCCAGCAGTCGCTGAGGAAGGTATTTTAGCGCGCCTGGTGCGCGCTTTGGTGTCCCGCTATGTGCCTGTAGACGCCGCTACCTTCATGGCGGAAAGCCACGCTGTCGAAACCACCGCTGAAAGCCCTGCTCAAGCCGAGGGGGATGAAGAAAACGCCAATGAAGAAAATCGCAGTCGGCGGCGGCGGCGCGGCGGTCGAAGGGCCAGGGCCAGGCGTTCCACACAGAATAATGGCGGGGAAAATCTTCAGGAAGTATCATCAGTAGAAGATGAACCTGCTGCGCCGAAGGCCAAAACTTCGGCCAAAACCGCAGCAAAAGTCGAGCAAGCACCAGCGCCCAGAGAGGAGTTGGTCTATCCTGGCCCGGTACCCGCCACCGATGACTGGCACCTGATGCTGGTATCTACTCCGACCATCGCTACCGGTGCGGAAACAGCTTCCAGCGAATCTCCTGTCCAGATAGCGGCAGAAGCCCCATCAAGCATTTCTCTAGAAGATCCGGCCGCACATACCGTGCCAGCAGAAAAGGCCACGCCTGTCCCTGAAAACAACCCGGACGCCGATGCAATCAAAGCTAACCCGGCGGAGCCTCAAAGTGCTTTGGAACCCGTGCCCGAGTCGCCAACCAGCCCTGTTGCCGAAGCCGATCCCGTCGAGACAAATACAGCACCCGCCAGCCATCCCGAGGACTGGCATCTGCCTCTGTTTACCGAGGCAGCACCAGTCGTTCAGGAACCCCCCAGCGAAGTGGCTGCCGAGGATCCCGGACAGCAGTCCCTGCCCCTCGGCGAAGACTGAGATCAGCCCCCCTGCCGGCGCCAGGTGGTGCCGGCAGGGCCGTCTTCGAGAATGACGCCAGCGGCGCTCAGTTCCTCGCGAATGGCGTCGGCACCGGCATAATCTTTTTGCTGGCGTGCCGCAAGGCGGGCGGCAATACGCTCTTCAATCCAGGCATTATCACTGGCATTCATACCCCCCCGGAAGTAGCTTTCCGGATCTTCCTGCAAAATGCCCAGCAGCGCCGCCAGCTCCCGCAGGAGGCTTGCCAGGGGTGCGGCCACCTCACTTTTTTCATCACGCAGGCGATTGATTTCCCGCGCCAGATCAAACAAGGTGGCGAGCGCCGCAGGAGTGTGGAAATCATCACTCATGGCAGCATGAAAGCGTTCCCGCCATTCACTGCCCAGTTCCGGCACAATCTGACGCGGGGGCATCCCGCGCAGGACCGTATATAGTCGGGTGAGCCCGGCCCGCGCCTGCTCCAGTCCTTCCTCGCTGTAGTGCAAAGGGCTGCGATACTGACTGGAAAGAATGAAAAAGCGCAGCACCTCTCCAGAAAACAATGGCAGCAGTTCACGCACGGTTAAAAAATTGTTCAGGGACTTGGACATTTTTTCGTCATTGATGCGCACAAAACCGTTATGCATCCAGTAACGGGCAAAGGCACAACCCGCCCCCTGGGATTGGGCAATTTCATTTTCATGATGAGGAAACTGCAAATCCGCACCGCCGCCATGAATGTCAAAGCTGCAACCCAGGGCATCCGCAGACATGGCCGAGCATTCGATGTGCCAGCCCGGACGTCCTTCACCCCAGGGCGAGGCCCAGGAAGGTTCATCGGGCTTGACGGCTTTCCAGAGCGCAAAATCCAGGGGGTCGCGTTTATCCTCACCCAATTCCACCCGCGCCCCGGCATTGAGTTCGTCGATGGACTTGCCCGAGAGCTTGCCATAGTCCGGAAAACTGCGCACGGCGTAGTAGACATCCCCATTGGCGGCAGGATAGGCGTGTCCCCGGGCGATCAACTCGCCGATCAGGTTTTGCATGGCGCCCACATGTTCCGTAGCGCGCGGCTCCAGATCCGGCGGCTGGCAGAGCAAAGCCGCCTCATCGGCATGCATGGCGTCGATAAAACGGGCAGTGAGGGATTGTATGGTTTCGCCATTCTCCAGGGCACGACGGATGATTTTGTCATCAATGTCGGTGATGTTGCGCACATAGGTCACTTTCAGACCCCGGGCGCGCAAATAGCGCACCACTATATCAAAGGTGACCATCACCCGGGCATGCCCCAGGTGACAGTAGTCATAGACCGTCATGCCGCAGACATAAATGCCCACCTGCCCCGGGTTTGCAGGCTCCAGAGGGCGCTTGTCATGATGCATCGTGTCGTAAAGACGAATGGACGGCAGGGCTGGCGACATGAATTCCTCGATTCAGAGATATTGGGGCACAGTACGCAGGCGCTCACAGGCGCGCTCCATACCGATCAGGGGCAACAGGGCTGCGAGTTCCGGACCATGACAGAGGCCGGTCAAAGCGGCCCGCAGCGGCATGAACAGCGACTTCCCCTTGCGGCCGCTTTCCTGCTGCAGGCTTTTGGTCCAGATCCGGTAATCACCGGCGGACTCCTGGAGCAGTTGTTCGGCCAAGGGCCAGAATGTCGCCGGGGCTTCGGCCAGTGCCAGCAATGCCGCCTCTTCTTTCGCCAGCGCGACGAATGCCTGATCGGCAAAGCAGCGTCGCGCCCAGTCCAGGGCATCTCCGGGAAGCTGAATATTGGCGCGCACTGCCGCTACGAAAGCCATTTCCAGTCCTTGGGGAACCCAATCCCGCAATGGGCCAGGAGTAGCCGTAAGCCAGTCCCAGAGCCCGGCATCCGTCAATTCCTGCAGAGCCATATGCTGCCAGTGCTGTAGCTGGACCGGATCAAAATGCCCCGGCGCGCGGCTGATGTTTTCTACCGCAAATCCAGATGCCAACGCTGCATCGTCCAGTAATTCTGAGGCTGCATAATGGTGACCGAGTCGGGCCAGATAATTACGCACCGCCACCGGAAGATAGCCCTCTGACTGGAGATCCCGCAAGCTGGCGGCTCCATGCCGTTTAGACAGGGGCTGGCCATCGCCGCCCAGCAACAGCGGCAGATGCGCGTATGCCGGGACCGGCAACTGCAGGGCTTGCAAAATCAGAATCTGGCGCGGGGTATTGCTGAGATGATCCTCGCCTCGCAAGACCAGATTCACGCCCATCAGAGCATCATCCACGGCATTGGCAAAGAAAAAAGCGGGGCTGCCATCGCTGCGCCGAATCACGAAATCTCCCAGGTCAGCCAGGGCATAACTGCGTTCTCCCCAGACCCGATCAGGCACGCTCAGCATCCCGGTATCCGGCACCCGAAAACGCAAAACCGGTTGAATGCCTTGTGCTGCCAACGCCTGGCGCTGGTCGTCATTCAGATGCCGGCACCGCCCTCCGTAGCGCGGTGCCTTTCCCGCAGCTTTTTGCACGGCCCGCTCCGCAGCCAGATCTTCGGGGCTGCAATAACAGGGATAGGCCTGCTCTGCCACGAGTAACATGTCATAGTATTTCTGATAAATATCCAGCCGCTGCATCTGCCGATAGGGGCCTGCAGGACCACCCCGATCAGGTCCTTCATCCCAGTCCAGACCCAACCACTGCAAGTCTTCGAACAGGGCTTTTTCGTAAATTTCCGGAGACCGGGCCTGATCGGTATCTTCCAGACGCAGCACAAAATTTCCGCCTGCGCCACGGGCTGCCAGCCAGGCAAACAAGGCGGTACGGGCATTGCCCAGATGGAGATATCCGGTGGGACTGGGGGCGAAGCGACTCTTGAGATTCATGATGGTATAGTATTGCGCCATAAGCCGACTCGCAATGACAAAACGGCGACAGGGTACTTGGTAAAAGGCGGTACAGCCTTTCTTTTACCAAGCATTCAGGAAATGGAAGAAACATAATGGCTCAAACTGACAGTTCCAAGGCACGGGGCAAGGCATCCCGGCGCCCCCACTATGGTCGCTGGATTTTGTTGATCATCCTGCTGATTCTGATCAACATCGGGATTGGCATCAGCATTTACGTCTATCGCATCTGGGACAGCCTGCCCCCCGTCCACGAACTGAAGGAATGGCATCCCGATGAACCGTTGCGTATTTATGCGGCGGACGGTTCACTGCTCCAGGAAGTCGGCCCGCAAATGCGCTATGCCCTGCCCATTGACCAGATACCGGTCAAAATGCAGGAGGCTTTCATTTCTGCGGAAAACGCCCGCTTTTACAGCAATAATCCCTTG
This sequence comes from Acidithiobacillus sp. TH-A117, assembly GCF_057473465.1. NCBI lineage: Bacteria > Pseudomonadati > Pseudomonadota > Acidithiobacillia > Acidithiobacillales > Acidithiobacillaceae > Acidithiobacillus > Acidithiobacillus sp. TH-A117. The sequence continues at coordinate 35,519 of NZ_JBYCKQ010000034.1, read as the reverse complement.
TATTATCCGGTCAGTTATCCCGGCATCCTACGGGCAGCAGTGGTCGATCTCATCCACATGGCCCCCATGCAGGGCGCCAGCACCATTCCCGAGCAGGTCGCCCGGAATTTTTACCTGACCCCGCAAAAAACCATTACCCGCAAAATTGCCGAAATACTGCTGGCCTACAAGCTCGCCGATCATTTTACGCACAAACAGATTCTGGAACTGTATCTGAACAAAATTTATCTGGGTCAGGGTGCTTATGGGGTCCAGGCAGCAGCGCAGACTTATTTTGGCAAAAGTGTCGAACAATTGACTCTGGGTGAAATGGCCACCATTGCCGGCCTGCCCCCGGCTCCTTCCGTGCTGAATCCGGTCATGAATCCGGACCTGGCCAAAAAACGCCGTGCTTATGTGCTGAAACGTATGGAAAATCGCGGTTATATCTCTAGAGCCGAAGAAGCCAAGGCCAATGCGGAACCTATTCTTTCCCGCTACCATGCCCAGGCCTCGGATAGCGCGCCCTATGTGACGGACTGGATCGCCAACTGGCTCACCCAACAGTTTGGCAGCGACTTCACCTATCGCTCGGGCCTCAAGGTGTACACCAGCATCATCCCCAAAGACCAGATAGCAGCCAATCAGGCGGTTGCGGTGGGGCTGGAAAATTATGACATGGGACTTTCCAGTATGGACCCGAAAATTTATCGCGGTCCGATTACCCGCTTGAGTGGGGATGCCTTGCAGGCAGCCCTGGCTGGCAAACGGCCGACGTCTCTGCCTCCCCATGATCCGGCCAACCTGAAATGGGGGGTGGTCATCAGCGCTGATCCCAAAGCGGCTACGGTGTCGCTGGAGGGCAAAAAAGATATCACCCTGACACTCCGGGATGTGCGCTGGGCGCGGCGGCGCTTCAACAGTCCTTTGCCCCGGCAGGTCAACGGGGTGCTGCATAGTGGTGACCTGATCTGGTTACGCCCCTATGTCAACGCCGTGACTGCCGGCGCCGGACAGGAGTGGGGTGCCAATGTCTGGTCTTCTGCCGGGAAGGATCCCGGCTGGCAGTTGACCCAGATCCCCAAGGTCCAGGGTGCCCTGGTCAGTCTGGACAGCCGGAACGGGGCCATTCATGCTCTGGTTGGTGGCTTCAGCTACGAACTCAGTCATTTTGATCGGGCGGTATTTGCCTACCGGCAACCCGGTTCGGGCTTCAAACCTTTTGTGTACGCGGCAGCCATGGATGCACCCGCACTGCTGGCTTCGGGTAAAAATACCTACATGACCCCTCAGACCCCCATACCCGACACCCCCCTGTCCATTACCCTGCCTGACGGACAGGTTTATGCGCCCACCAACTACAGTAACCAGTTTTCCAACACGCCCATACCGGTCTGGTCCAATCTGGCATACTCCCATAATGTTCCCAGTGTGCGGATTCTCATGGACATCGGGATTCCTTATGCGGCGCAGTATGTGCAGCGTTTTGGTTTCCCCGCCAAGCAGGTGCCCCAGGTACCGTCCATGGTCCTCGGCGCGGGGGATTACAGCCCCCTGCAAATGGCCAGAGCCTATTCGGTATTTTCCAGCGGTGGTTTTCTTCCTCACCCCTACCTCATCACCAAAATCGTCAATGGCCGGGGTACCCAGATTTCCTTGTTGAACTGCCCCATGGGCTATGCACCACCGCCCACTGAAACAGCCATCCCCCCGGGCGTAGCCTATTTGCTGACGCAAATGATGCAGCAGGTCATCAAAATCGGTACCGGCGTAGCGGCCCAGAGCCTCGGACGCAATGACATTGCCGGCAAAACCGGCACTACCAATCATGAAAACAATGCCTGGTTCAATGGCTTCAGCCCACGCATCACGACCAGCGTGTGGGTGGGTTACGATGATAATCACACCATGGGCCGCTGGGCGGCCGGGGCTCGCGAGGCCTTGCCCATCTGGATTCATTATATGCGTACAGCCATGGCTGGAAGTCCGGCGACGGGCTTTTTCCGTCCGCCCTCGGTTACCGGCCCGACCATCAGTGGCGACAGTAATGTCATCGGTGTCAGCGATTATCTCGCGGGCTTTCCGCCCATTGCGGCTGCCACATCCTCTACCGCCTCGACCAGCAGCGCCGCAGGGTCCGGTACAGGAGAAAAGCTAATGAATACCATCAAGAATCTTTTTTGAGGAGCTGATTGCTGAGGAGCTAAAAAATGACTGTCACCATTGTCTGGTTTCGTCGGGATCTGCGCCTTACGGACCATCCGGCTCTATGGGAGGCAGCCCAGGAGGGCGAGGTTATCCCGCTATATATTCTTGATCCCCATGAATCCTCCGGCGCTGCGGAATTATGGTGGCGGCATCACAGCCTGCACAAACTTGGTGAAGCACTGGCGACCTTGCATTTGCCATTACTGCTGCGGCGTGGAGATCCCCTGCAGATTCTGCTGGAAATAATCCAAACCGTCGCAGTAGATGGAGTTGTCTGGAATCGTCGTTATGATCCCCGTGGCATCGCTCAGGATACCGCCATCAAGGCTGACTTGCAGGCCAGAGGGGTGTCGGTGCGCTCATTTCCCGGAGATTGTCTGGTCGAACCCTGGCTGCATCATCATGATCAACAACCTTACAAGGTTTTCACGCCTTTCTGGAAGAGTCTACTGGCACGTTTTCCGGTGGCTCCGGCTTTACCACAGGCGGCACTTCAACCCTTACCCTCTGAACTGGCTCAACATTTACCCAGCGATTCCCTGGCCGATTGGCAGCTGCTTCCGCAACATCCCGCTGGGCCAGCCGCTTTCCAGAATTCTGGGAGCCCGGGGAATCAGGTGCACATACCAGATTGCGTGAGTTTCTGGAGGAAGGACTGCTCAACTACAGCAAAGGCCGGGATTTTCCGGCCCAGTCTTCAGTCTCCCGACTTTCTCCCTATCTGGCGCACGGTGAAATCAGTCCCCGGCAAATCTGGCAGGAAACTCAGGGCCATCTGCTCAAAAATCCGGAGCTTGCCGCCCAGGGAGAACATTTTCTGCGGGAACTGGGCTGGCGTGAGTTTTCCTGGCATCTGCTTTTTCACTTTCCGAATCTGCCCGATACGCCGCTCCGTCCGGAGTTCGCTGATTTCCCCTGGCAGAATAATGAAAAACTGCTGCATGCCTGGCAACGCGGCCAGACCGGCTATCCCATTGTGGATGCCGGAATGCGTGAACTCTGGCAAAGCGGCTGGATGCACAACCGGGTCCGCATGATTTGTGCCAGTTTTCTCATCAAGGATCTGTTCATAGACTGGCGCAAAGGCGAAGCCTGGTTTCAGGATACCTTACTGGACTTTGATGAAGCCAATAACAGTGCTTCCTGGCAATGGGTCGCTGGCTCGGGTGCGGATGCAGCACCTTATTTCCGGATTTTCAATCCGGTATTGCAAGGCGAAAAATTCGATGCGCAGGGTGTGTACTTGCGTCGCTGGTTACCGGAACTTGCCGCCCTGCCCGATCACATCATTCACCAGCCCTGGGCGGCCGAACCAGCTATTCTGGCAAAGGCCGGGGTTGCACTGGGGATACATTATCCCCGCCCGGTCGTGGATCATGCCCAGGCGCGGCAAAAAGCTCTGGCTATTTTTCAGGACCTGAAGAAAAAAATCTGAATCTCTTCTTTCTCAGAATATAAGTCCACCGTAATAAGATATAGGCATTTATAAGTCCTTAAAAATATAAAACCCTGCGAATATAAAAGCCCATTCCCATAGCCTGAAAAAATTGGCTTGTTGAACTTTTACGATTATCTACTACTCTTACATAGGAGACATTCATTTGTGTGGATGTTGATTATTGCAATTTCATGACGAAAAAACGGAGGGAACATCTATGAAGCCTCATGTTGTCGTTCTTGGTGGTAACTTTGCCGGTCTCGCCTCTGCACAGAAAATACGTGAACTCTGTGGCGAAGCGGTACGTATCACCGTTATTGATCGTAAAAATTTTCTGTTGTTTGTACCAAACGTCCCTGCGGAAGTGTTTGAAGGCCGCGATCCCAGCAAGACCCTGGCCATGGACATTCCCAGCACTTTGGATGAAGACGATATCGGTTTTATTCAGGGCGAAATCAAGGCCATTGATCCGGATGCAAAAAAGGTGGATTTTGTCCCCAATGAACGTCCGGGGGCTGCCCCTGAAAGCATGGCTTATGACTATCTGGTCGTAGCCGTCGGCAATCGTCTGGCCTATGACAAAATCGAAGGTTTTGCCGAACATGGGCACACGGTCAGCGATTTTTATTATGGTAACAAATTACGTCACTTCCTGGCCCATGAATATAAGGGTGGTCCCGTAGCCATCGGTTCTGCGCGCTTCCATCAGGGCGATGGCACTAAAGACATCAAACTCTATGGCGGGCACGCTTTCCCCAGCGCTGAAGCCGCCTGCGAAGGCCCGCCCGTGGAAACCATGCTGTCCATGGCTACCTGGCTGGGTCAACATGGCAAAGGTGGACCGGATAAAATTACCGTGTTTACTCCAGCTTCTCTGATTGCCGAAGATGCCGGTGAAAAAGTGGTGGGCAAACTGCTGGAAATTGCCGGCGGCATGGGTTTCAACTATGTCAATGAAGCCAAGGACATTACCCGCATCACCAAAGATGGGGTTGAATTGGCCAGCGGCAAAAATATTGAAGCCGAACTGAAACTGGTATTCCCGGACTGGGTTCCCCATGATTTCATGAAAGGCCTGCCTATCAGTGATAACGAAGGCTTTGTGATCACCGATGTGACCATGCGCAACCCCAAGTATCCCCAGGTGTTTGCAGCAGGGGACGCGGCAGCGATTACCGTCCCGAAGCTGGGTGGTATCGGCCATGCCCAGAGCGAGATTGTGGCCAAGCAAATTGCCAAGGATTTGGGCAAAATGGCTCCGGCAGAAGCTGATAAGCCTTTGGAACCGGTAGTCTATTGTATTGGTGACATGGGTAACAATCAGGCCTTTTACATCCGTTCCAACAGTTGGTTTGGCGGTCCTGATCAGATTCTGAAAATGGGCCATATGCCCTTCCTGCTGAAAATGCAATACAAAAATCTCTTCTTCAAGACGAAAGGTAAAATGCCGGAATGGGGTTTGGATGCCTCAAAACTCCTGGCTGAAAAACTCTTCGCAGCCTGAAAAAACGAGGGCCGCGAGGCCCTCTTTTATTATTGGCCAGATATAAATCAAGGGAGATGCATTATGGCAGCACAAGAATCTTTCACCCCGCAACTCACACCAGAACAATGGGCAGGTCTTGCCCGTCTGGGCGACCTTGCCCACGGCAGCGCCAGCTTCATGGAGAGTCCGGCGGGAAATTTACCCATGGACCTGGCCCTGAAAGCCGGTCGCTGGGATGAACGCTTCAATCTGGAAGGCAGTATTGAAGAACTGTTGGAAACCCTCAAAGTTCTGCGCGAAAGTGGCCTTTTGGCGCTGATTCGGGAAAACGCGGCTTTTTTGGCGGAAAGCGTCGAATTATTAAAGCCCTATATTCCCATTCTCCTCGCCAAACTACATGAACTTCCCCTAGCGGAGTGGATGTCAGCACTTCAGCTACTGGGTGAAATCGTTCCGAAACTCAACGCCGTTCTGGAGTTCATGCAGGGACCAGCGGGCGGTGCCGTGGTCGCCAAAGTCAAGGAACTGGGTGATCTCTGGCAGGAAACCTCGGCGGATACCACTATTGTCGAAGCCCTGCGCCTGCTCAAACAATTGCAGGAAGATGGCAACTTGCAGCGGGTCGCAGACCTCAGTCGCCAGGTCGGCCTTTTTGCGGAAACCATTGATCTGGAGAGTTTGCTGGGGCAGCTCGTGCAGCAAGGCCAGAACAGTCCGGTACTGAATTCTGCGGCGAGTCTGATGCAAAGCGGACGGCTCATGGCTGCAGCACTGGCTGATGCCGCAGAACACGAAGCCACCGGCAAAGCCGGGGGGTTGTCGGGCCTCTATCACATGCTCAAGGATCCTGACGTGCAGAGGGGCATGCGGGTTGTAGCGGTATTGCCGGTTTACCTCGAAAAAGCGGGTGTTCTACCCAAGCATAAAAGTTGATTCTGTTCACTTTGAGAGCATAGTACCGGAGTGGTAAAGCCAGATATGTCTTGAGCAAAACTCGACCGGTGCTTTAAGTCCGCAGACAGACATTCAGGAGTTATTCCATGAATACAGTCCAAAAAGCACCGGTGGCACAATGGCGTCATCCGGTATGGTCCACCGCGCAAAAATCCTGTGTAGGGACGGCGCTGGGTAGCAGTAAACTGTGGTTTACCACAGGCAGCGGTATCATTACCGAAGTTTTCTATCCGCGCATTGATATTCCCCAAATTCGCGATCTGGGCTTCATCATTGCTGATGACCAGGGTTTCTGGCAGGAATTAAAAACCCTTCCGGAACCGGCGGTGGAGCTGGATGATCCCCATGTTCCCCAGCCCATTATCCGTCATCACCACGAGCGTTTTGATTTCACTCTCAAAATCTGCGCCGATCCCGACCGCGATGTGTTGCTGATCGATTTTCAGCTGGAAGGTGACGCAGGATTACAACCCTACCTCCTCTGCTCTGCAAGACTGGGAGAAGATGCCGAAAACAATTGCGCCTGGGTCGGGAATTGGGAAGGCCGTCAGGTCCTCTGGGCAGAACAGGGACCCTTTGGGCTGGCGCTGGCCTGTCGCAATGCTGAAGGATATGCCGCCCTGCAACGCTGCAGCGTGGGAGAAGTCGGTGCCAGTGATTTATGGCAGGATTTTCATGCCCATGGACGCATGTCCTGGGAATATCAGGAGGCCGGACCCGGCGAGGTTGCCCTGGCTGGACAAATGCCTAGACAAGGCACCCTGGCCTTGGGGCTGGGCTCCAGTAAGGAGGCTGCCGCTACCAACGCCTGGAGTGCTCTGGCTAACGGCTTCACAGCCACCACGAGCCGCTACACCGATTTATGGCTGGCCTGGCACAAGAAGCATCCCCGTCCCCGCAATTTTGCCAGCAAGCTTCCCGATGTTGCCCAAACCCTCTATGCACGCTCCACCAATATCCTCAAAGTGCACGAGGACCGTACTTTTCCCGGTGCCTTGGTCGCCAGTCTTTCTGTACCCTGGGGAGAAGCCAGCACCAGTCGTGGAGGTTATCATCTGGTCTGGTCCCGGGATCTGGTGGAAAGTGCTGGCGCACTGGTGGCCATGGGAGCAAGCGAGGAAGCCCGACAGGTACTGACTTATCTCATCAGCACCCAGCAGGCTGATGGACATTGGTTGCAAAATCAATGGCTGGGGGGCAAACCCTTCTGGCAGGGTGTCCAGCTGGATGAAACGGGTTTCCCTATCCTGCTTGCTGCGCTATTGAAACAGCATAAAGTCCTCGGCGATGTTGCCGTCCACGACATGGTCCGCCGCGCCCTGCATTTCATAGCCCATGAAGGACCAGTCACCGGCCAGGATCGCTGGGAAGAAGACGGTGGCGTCAATCCTTTCACTCTGGCTGTCGCCATTGCAGCGCTGGTCGAAGGCGCAGAACTACTGGGTGGCAAAACTGCCGATTATGCCCTGATGCTGGCAGATTACTGGAATGCACGCTTGGAAGACTGGACTTTTGTCAAAGATACCGATCTTGCCAAAAAATATCAGGTGCCAGGATATTTTGTGCGGATCACCCCGGAAGATGTACTGATACAGGACGGCGCCAAGGATGAGTGGGTGCTGATCAAAAACCGGGCTCATGACCCCCACCTCCCTGCCTACGATCAGATCGCCAATGATTTTCTGCAGCTCGTGCGTTATGGACTGCGCAGCGCCGAAGATCCGCACATCGTTGCTTCCGTCAAGATCATGGATGCCCTGCTCAAAACCGACACCCCCAGCGGGCCGGTATGGCATCGTTACAACGGCGATGGTTATGGCGAGCATCGCGATGGCAGCCCTTTTGATGGCACTGGCGTTGGTCGGGGTTGGCCGCTCCTGGTGGGAGAACGCGGGCACTTTGCTGTCAGTGCCGGGGAGGATGCCCTGCCCTATATCAATGCCATGGCGGCCATGACCGGCAAGGGGGGACTACTGCCGGAACAAATCTGGGAGTCTGATCCGATTCCGGAAAAAGGTCTGGCACCCGGACATCCCAGTGGTTCGGCCATGCCCCTGGTCTGGGCGCACGGTGAATATATCAAGCTTTGTCACAGTTACATAAAGGGCGAACCCGTCGATCGGCCGGCAGCCACCTGGAAGCGCTATCAAGGGAAAAAACCCGCAATTACCTATCGACTCTGGCGTTTGCGGCAAAGGCCCCGGCAATTGCCCGCCGGTCAGGAGCTCCGGGTGCTGCTACGCGCTCCATTTACTGTTCACTGGGGCATCAATGGTTGGCAGAAGGTGCAGGATCTGCACTCGGAAGACTGGGAATTGGGACATGTCGCCATTTTACCGCTCGGCTCGCTCAGCGAAGGCGAATCGGTGCAATTCACCATCCGCTGGCAGGATAGTGGTGACTGGCTCGGCGAGGATTTTCATCTGGATATTACAGGAGCAGCGTCATGATCCAATTAGACTTACAGGGCAGACGGGCGTTGGTGACCGGGGCCAGCGGCGGCCTGGGACGGGCTATTGCGGAAACCCTGGCAACAGCAGGGGCGCAAGTGGCCGTGCATTACCGCAAGGGCAAGGACGAGGCAGATGCGGTGGTGGACAGCATCAGCAAAGCGGGCGGTAAAGCCCAGTCTTTTCAGGCGGATATTTCCGATCCCGCCGCCGTGGAAAAACTGGTGCAGCAGATTGAGCAGGCTTTTGGCGGTCTCGACATTCTCGTCAACAATGCGGGCATGGACGGGCCGCGTGCGCTGGTCGGGGATGATGATCCGCAAATCTGGGAAAAAGTCTTGAGTGTCGATCTGCTCGGACCTTATTACTGCGCCCGGGCCGCCATTCCGCGCATGGAAAAACTGCAGCGCGGGGTCATTATCAATGTCACCTCCGTGCACGAATTCATCCCCTGGGAAGGTTATAGTGCCTACACCAGTGCCAAGGCAGGTTTATCCATGTTTACTAAGACCCTGGCCCAGGAAACTGCGGATAAAGGCATTCGCGTAGTGGCTCTCGCCCCCGGGGCCATTCAAACGCCCATCAATGAATCGGTCTGGAGCGACCCCCAGTCACTGAAGGATCTCGACAAGAAAATATCCATGGGTCGTCTCGGCAAACCCCAGGAAATCGGCAATGTCGTCGCATTTCTCTGCAGTGATCTGGCCAGTTACATTACCGGTACCACCCTCGCAGTAGATGGTGGCATGCTGATTTATCCGGACTTCCGCCACGGAGGATAAGACGATGGATGCCGATGTCATTATTATCGGCAGCGGCGCGGGTGGCGGAACATTAGCCCGTGCCCTGGCGGACTCTGGTCTACAAATACTGATCCTCGAAAGAGGCGATTACCTGCCCAGAGAATGGGGCAACTGGGACCCGCAAACCGTTTTCGGAGAGCATCGCTATCACACGGATGAACAATGGCGCGATCAGCACGGCAAGGCCTTTTCTCCGGTCACTGGCTATCATGTGGGTGGCAATACCAAATTTTATGGAGCGGCGGTTCTGCGTCGCCGCGCAAAGGATTTTAGCGTTCGTCAGCATCAGGGTGGTGAAACCCGCGCCTGGCCCATCCGTTATGAGGATCTGGCGCCTTTTTACGATACGGCAGAAGCCTGGTACTTCACCCACGGTGAGGCTGGCGCTGATCCTACCGAAGCAGCTCGCAAGCCCTATCCTTTTCCTCCCTTTCCTCACGATGAAGATATTGCTGAGGTGGATAAGGCACTGCGCGGCATGGGCTACCACCCCTTCCCGCTACCCTTGGCTCTGCATCGCCTGGATAATGATCCGGAACACAGTCCCTGCGTACGCTGCCCGACCTGCGACGGCTTTCCCTGTATGTTGCATGCCAAGGGTGATGCCGAAGTATGCGGTGTACGCCCTGCTTTGGAATATCCTAACGTAAGGATTTTAACCGGCCATCGGGTGCGTCGCCTGATCCACAGTAAAAATGGAAAATCCGTGGAATCTGTCGAAACCGACCAGGAATCGTTTACCGCCCGCCTGGTGGTTCTGGCTGCCGGAGCCGTCAACAGCGCCGCTATTCTGCTGGCTTCGACCTCCGAAAAATATCCTACCGGACTGGCCAATCATAGTGATCAGGTCGGACGCAATTACATGTGTCATCTCAATAGCGCCTGCATGGCTATTAAGCCTGGACGGGAAAATCGCAGTATTTTTCAAAAAACCCTGGCGCTTAACGATTTTTATGAACACTCTGGAGACCCCGATTATCCTTACCCACTGGGGCATATACAGGGTTTGGGCAAGGTGACTCCCGGCCTGCTCCACGCCCAACGGCCACTGATGCCTATTCCTATCAGCGCCTGGACGGCCAGCCATTCCGTGGACTGGTGGCTGACCACGGAAGACCTGCCCGATCCGAACAATCGCGTCACCCTCGATACGGACGGCGACATCCGTCTTACCTGGAATCCCAAAAATCGCGAAAGTCATCGCCGCCTTTGCCAGAAATGGCGGGAGATTCTGCAAAAAGCCGGATTTCTGGGCGTTTTCTTTCAGGCCATGGACATTTCTGCCACTGCCCACCAAGTCGGGACTTGTCGCTTTGGCGAGGACCCCGGCGACAATGTACTTGATCCTTACTGCAAGGCCCATGATCTCGATAATCTTTATGTGGTGGATGCCAGCTTTATGCCCTCTATCAGTGCGGTCAATCCGTCGCTGACCATCATGGCCAATGCCTTGCGGGTCAGTCCGCATATTCGTCGCCATCTTCAAGGTGCGACATGAAACGCGGCCTCAGCGCGGTATATATCGCCGGCTTTTTGCAGGGAGCTGCTTTTGTACTGATTCCGGCACTGGGTACCACGCTGCGCAGCGCTCCCTACGACATGAGTAATGCCACTTATGGCATGTTGTATTTCCCGGAAATCATCGGCGCCATATTGGCGGCATTGAGTGCTGGGGCTATTCATAAGCACCTGTGCAGCAAAGGATTATTCCGCCTGGGGGCGATCAGCAATGCCATCGCCATGACTTTACTGGTAGCGGCTTTTTTCAGTTCGGAATTGTTCGTTGTCCTGTTACTGCTGGCCGAAACCCTCATGCTGGGCATTGGCTTCGGTTTAACCAACGCCGCCATCAATCGGGCGGCATCCCTCCTTTTCGCCGGGGCTGCCGCAGCTGCTGTCACTATTCTGAACGCCGTCATTGGCGGCGCAACTGCCGTATCACCCATGATTCTGGCTGGCGCGCAAAGTTGGTTGAGCTGGGTTGCCTGGCCTGCTCTCATCCTCCTGCTCTGGCTGGTTTTACTACTATTTCCGCTTGCAGAAGATACAGATACACAAGAAATTGGCGGTTTACGCGCATGGCGACGCTCCATGATGCCTTTCGCTTTTGCCGTGGTAATCTATGCAATTTGTGAAGGCAGCTTCGGCAGCTGGGCGAATGTGCTCGTTAGTGTAGATCACCATCTACCTGCTGCGACAGGCGCTTTGGCCCTTTCCCTGTTCTGGGGTGGCATGACCGTTGCCCGATTCATTTTGGGCAGCATCCCCGACCACCTGCTTTCCAGACGCTGGGTCTATCGCTTAGCCCCCATCGGCATGGCGGCCTGTTTTGTCGTCATACCCCATCTGGTCAGTGCAACGGCACTGTTACTGGCATTTGCAGTGGCCGGTGCCGCTTGCGGAATTTACTATCCCTACAGCATGGCCTTCGGCGTCGCCGCGCACGGCAAGGAAGGCACACAAATGGCCGGGCTGCTGGTTGGCGCGCTGATGATTGGCGAAGGTATCGGCTCGACGGGTCTTGGCCCACTGCAACATTTTATTTCACTGAATCAGATATATACTTTTTCCGCCCTTTGGGCGATACCGTTGCTTTGGCTAGCTTGGCGGAATAGCCATGTAAAATTAAACCAGGCCCGCAGTTAACATTTACAGGCCTGGTTGTCATCCGGATTAGAACTGTAGTTTTTTACGCCATTGCCCCTGTTCCATCATCGGCCCGAAAAGCATGTAGTAAGGTCCCTTATCCAGATGGGCTAAAACACCTGCATTGTGTATCTGCCGTAGCTCGTAATCCAGCATGGCATGGGCTATGCCCATATGGGCATGTTCGGGCGATTCCCATTCCATATGCACCAGATACTGAGTGGGTTTTTGGCCGGGAATCAGTGGCTTATCCGGCACCTGACTGCCATAATTCGTATTGTACTCCGGTGGATTGGCGCCAAGTGTGGCTTTCAGCATACCTTTAGGATCAAACTGAAAAGACCCAATCGCAGAAACACCAAATTGTTTCATGATCATCCAACCGATCATGCCTGGCACATTTTCTTTCATCCACGAGAGTGTCTCAATAGCACCCTTTTCAAAATCCTCCTCGTGGCCATCCATCACCCAATGATCGCCAATGGCAATACTGCGTTTTGCCGACAAGGCCACTTTAGGCACTGGTTTTTGCTCTGCAAAAGATTGTCCTAAAGCTGCAGGGATATCGGTCATACCCATGATCAGAGGAAGATCAGAACGAACCACTTCGTAATAAGGTTCCCAAGGACCTTCTATGACCATATCCAGACAGCTTCCGCACAACTCAAAAATTTCCTTGAAATTTTCGTGATGCATTTCTTCGTGGGATTTTACATCTTTCCAGACGGTATATTGAAACATGGATATAGGATTCAGGGTTTCATGCATATCCACCGCACCACCGCCATAGCGTCCAGCCATGGGATGAATGCCTGTCTGAAGTAATTGCTCAAAACCTAAAAAACCTGGATGGGATGCAGTAGTAATACATACCTTTGGCCCCACTTTCATCATAGTTGCATAACTTTCCGGGCGATTGGCTACTTTTGACTGATTGATGGCGATAATAGGATTTGTACTCATATATTAACCTCCAGTAGTTACTCACGGATATATTTTGACCAGCAAAATATATATTGGTTCATACCAGATCAAGATAAAGCATTCCCGATGCTCTTCATGGTTTTTTTCGCATTATAGGATACTGCATTAGAAGATGCTTGTTCCGCATTTTTGCACGATTCCAGCTTATCGCGCCCAGCACTGTTTTTACACCAAGAGATCTCCTGGGTCATTTTTTTCTGATGATGGAGGTACCAGGAAATATCATGACCGCCCTGAGGCCCCTGCGAAACACCAGAACATCCTGCAAGCGCCAAGCCTAGCAACGGTATGGTTATAGGCATTATTTTGCCAATTTTCATAGATTTCTCCCTAAATTAATCACGAATTAACAGAAAACCTAGTATTAACCAGCGCCATGAATCTGTCAAAAAAACAGGAGAAATTGGTCACTGTCGCCAAATTAAAGCGCAAAATAAAAATAGCTTATAATTTTTTTGACGTTGATTTACAAACAGAAAGACAATTCCAATGAAAGAAAATTTTTTGCGAAAATTATGCTGTCGCCATAAAGAGACAGTCATCATTAGTATTTCATTGCACCCAACTTGATATGAAGCAGCGATATTGATGACGGCTACTATTTTTTTGAAAATCTGTTTTCCAAGGTCTTAAGGGTGTTTTTATGTGTGAGCAGCACCACGTTATCCCCCGGTTGAATGGTCATGTCGTCACTGAGCGTGCGTGGTGAGTCCCGATCGTCGTATATCACAATAGGCTTGGTATCTTTCGGCAGAGCGAGATTATCCAGCGTTTGCGGTTGGGCATCCGAGGGTATCCGAAATGAAAACAAACGGAGATCTGCACGAATATAATCTGATAGATGGCGTTCTCGCTCACCATCTATGATATTGATCATATTTCTTCTGACCGCGCGCAAAGGAATAATGATTTCATCCAGACCCAACTCCTGGCAGATAGGCTCATAGGATTCTTCCTTAATCAGCACGACAACCCGACTGAAGCCCAGGGCTTTAGCCGTCAGAGCAGCAATCATATTGCTCTCATCACTATTTGTTGTAGCAAAAAAGAAATCACAGGCACTGGGGTTAGCTTCTTTCAAAATTGCTGGAAGGCTGGCATCCCCTTGAATAAAAGCAGCATCTAACTGATCATTAAGGCTATCGATGAGCGCAGCGTCATTTTCAATGATGATGATGTCATGTCTGGTCTGTTCATTCAGTTGCTGCACGGTTCTGACCACCAGGTTGGAAGCTCCAGCAAAAACCACACGCATTTTTCACTCCTTATCGTAAATGACGACCGAACCAAGTACGGGGGGCAAGCAACACTAAAAGTGCCACAAACTCCAAACGACCGAAAAGCATATCTGTGCAAAGTACCAATTTTAAAGCCGCAGGTGTGCTTACATTGAGAACCCCCACCGACAGGCCCACCGTACTAATAGCTGAAACCACGTTAAAAAGAGCCGGTAATGCGGGATAACCAGAAACCAGGAAAGCGAGCCAACTCAAGGTCATGATCAGCAAAGTCAACATCACAATAGTTAAGGTATTTAGTAGTACCGGAACCGGCACGGTACGTCCTTCCATGCGCAATGGGTTTACTACATGCGCCGACATTCTCGTGGATCTGATCATGTACGCCACAATTTTGAGTGATAGCCAGGCCCTTACCAGCTTGATTCCTCCCGCCGTAGAGCCCACAGAACCGCCAATAAACATCAACATAATCATAACGACCAGGGCAAAGCTAGAAACCACATTCAGATCAAGGGGGGAAAATCCTGCGGTAGTTTGCGCCGAAGTAGCTAAAAGAAATGCTCTGAAAAAGGCATTCCAAATCGACATTCCGGAAAAATACAAGCTCAAGCCTAGCACCATCGTACCGATAAAAATAAATAACAGTAACAAGCGAAATTCTACGTCTCGAAAAAAATCCCGCCAGCGATTTTTTGAAAAAAGTAAATAAGAACCGATGGTCACCGCACCGCTCATACTGGCCAAAGCGATAATCAGTTGCACTGTACCAGAATAATCATTGATACCAATACGGGCTGGAGCACACCAACCGGTAGCTACTGCCGCCATAGCAAATATGGCACTTTGCACGGCTGATTGACCTGCCATCAGCAAAGCAAAAAACGTGAGCAATGTGAGGATAAGATACACTATCAGCACATTACGCACATAGTCAGTAAGTTGTACTTGCTGTTGCTGGCTGTCACCATCCAGCACCCCGCTCAAGCGCCGGATATTTAAAACCTGACTGGAAACCAGCCCCAGTGATAATACGGTAATCCCCAAACCTCCAATCCATTGTAACCAGGCGGAAGTCAACCAGAAGGATATGGGTAGTTGTCCTTTCGGCAGTACTTCCATTCCAGTAGTGGTGATATCCGAAACCACCTGAAAAAATGCAGCGAGATATCCTACGCCATTCGCGCTCATGGGTATCGCAAAAATAACCGGGGTTAAAATAAAAATCAGCGCAACGATGACCATCGCTTCATTGGCTTGAAGCACATCCTTTTTATGAAGTAACACGTAGCGTTGCAAGCCATGACCTAACCCTATGAGCATCAGCGCTGTTAGTCCATACTGCCATACACCAGACCAGCCCGGTGCCAGTAAAGCAAATAAAGCCGGGGCCAGCATCAGGAGTCCTGTGACCAGCATGAGTCTGCCCAGATAGGCAGCAATCATCCTGGGCCGCACCGCTAATGCCAGGATTTCCTCACGCACGGGCTTTACCCTCTTCCACATCGTTCATCCGCGCGAACACGGCTTCCGGTTGTGACGCTATTTCCAATAATTGTGCATCAATATCCACTATCAACTGTTCAGCACTGATATCATTCAATAGACCTTCACTGCGCGCCTGATTTATTTTTTCTTTTCTGGACAATAAGATTCGTCGGTATAATCGCACAAAATCCCCTTGCAGAATTTTGTTGCTATCTGGTTTGTCCAATTGCTGCAACTGGTTACTTGCCTCTTGTTGCTCGGCTTCAAAATAACGGGTCAAGGCCTTGAGGGCGCGTTGATCCCGGAGCCCCTCTTTTTGTAATTGTTCCAATTCATGCAGATCGGCCTGCGCCAGAAATATGCGCAGACGTTGCACTTCCGTTTTTTGATCTGACTCATTTTTGCCCAGAACCTTCAACATTCTGGCCAAGGGAGAAATACTCAGCCCCTGCACTAGAATTGTCAGCAAAACCACACCGAAGACTAAATTGATGAGCAGCTCCCGATGTGGAAGCTCGATGGGCAAGCTCAGCGCCAGCACCATGGAGAGCGCGCCACGAATGCCACCCCACATCAATACAAAGTTCCAGCTCAGAGGAATTTTCGCCCGGGTGCGGCTCAGTATCGCCCCCATTCCAAATACCACGGCCGCACGAGCGATGGTAACCGCCACATACGCCGCTAGAATCAGCGCCCAGATATGCACCAGATCCAGCAGGTTGATGGTCAAGCCTACCAGCAGAAAAATCAGTGAGTTCAGGACAAAGCCAATATATTCCCAGAATATATTGACGGCCATGCGCACCGAAGCTGTCATGCCTTTCTGCGCCCCGTAATTACCGCAGAGCAGACCCGCAACCACTGTAGCGATGACCCCGGAATAACCCAACTGAATGGCCAGTAAAAAACTGCCATAGGCAGCCAAAATGGTAATGGTGATTTCGACCATCCCATCGCCCACCCGCTTGATGACTTCGGAACTGAGCCAGCCAATGACCAGGCCCAGCAGGGCACCACCGCCCACCTCGCTGACAAAATCTATACCGAGATGGGCAATGGACACCACCTTGCCTTCGGCAAGTGCCAAAAACAGACTGAAAAAAACAATAGCCGTTCCATCATTGAGCAGACTTTCGCTTTCAATCATGAAAGTCAGACGCTCGGGCGCCATCAATTTCCGAAAGATGGCCACCACGGAAATGGGATCAGTGGCCGCCACCGCTGCCCCGAATACCAGCGCCACGGCCAGCGGAATGACCGCTCCGGAAAGATGCGGCAGGTATTCCGAAGACCAGAGAAAAACATAGGCGGTAACCACCATGGACAGAAATACACCTGGCACCGCCAAACCAAAAATAGCCAAGCGATCACGCCACATGGCACTGGCAGAGAGGTGGTATGCCGATTCAAAAATCAGGCCCGGCAAAAATAAATTGAAAACCAGATCGTGCGTCAGTACCGGGGTATGGAACAGATGCAGCGCACCCAACAGCAGCCCACCCAGTACCAAAGCTACGGTATAGGGCAGATGCAGGCGACTGGAGAGGACCGAAAGGAACGAAGCGGCCACAAAAAGCAATAAAATGGCAGTTTCAGGAATCATCTTTCTCCAGAATCGGCTGCAGGTACTGAGATTGATATGCAGTTTAGCGGGTCTTCAGTAGCCAAACCAGAGAACCCGCCGGATCTCGCTCACAGACCGGCAAGCCCATCTGATCGATTCTCACCGGGCTTTTCCGTTTGTTCTCAGGTCGCAGACCGTGATACAAAACGTTTATCGGTCCCGAACAAACGCCCGCTCATACAGGAGAGATGGACATTGGCCCGCCGCAAAAAGAAATCTGCCACTTCCGGAAAAAAACGCTGGATCTGGCTGCTCATCCTTGTATTGCTTGCGGCTGCCGTAGCCATTGGTATTGCCCTCACGGTACCCCTGCATTTGCAAGCCATCACACCGCCTCCACAAAAACCTGCGCCTGTTAAAGCACCCACTCCCCGGATCGAGGAAAAATACCTTCCTCTGGGTTCTTATGGGGTGATGGTACAAATGCCATCCGGCGGGGAAAAAGCGCTCAATATTCGTCCGATAGCAGTTCTGCAAGGTCATGAACCCTGGCATTCATTGACACAGCCAGAAAATCTTTTCAACAGCCTGATTGCCAATCTTTTCATGGCTTTTCCACAATTAGACCAGGTAGCCCATTCCATAGCTGCACAAAATATCCTGAGCCAGCAGATCAGAGATAACATCGCCCCTACCCTGGCGCGCCTGGAACCCGGCTGGAAGATTGTGCGCATTGACCTCCATCCAGCTCTGCAGGCACCCCCACCATGATGCATCAGACTGGCCAGATGGAACTGACGTCATGAAATATCTGGGTCGCCTTGCCCGGCAGGATCCGCTTTTTGCCTACTTGCGTGAGGCCATTTTTCCGCAACTGTTATCAGAAAAGCCCATTCATCATGTTCGGGTATTTCAATTTCCTGCTTCCAACGAGGTCTTTCTCTATGAAGAAAGCCACTCCCGGCAGAAAGTCATCGGCAAGTTTTTTCAGCGCCCCGGCAAGGATCCGCAGCATGCCTGGGATCGGGCCTGGAATGAATGGCAGAATTTGCATTTTCTTCGCCAGATCGGCTTGAATCCAAGCCATTTTCAGATTCCCCGGGCGTTGGGAATAGCCCGTCACATCAATAGCTTGGTTATTGAAGAATATTGTCCGGGCCAATCCTTATCGACCATCCTGAATCAATACCTGGCCACACAACAGGCCGATCTGCTCTATGCCCGACTGACCGATCTGGCCTGGTTTCTGGCCAAGCTACATAACCATACCGCCGGACCGGGAAAGGTTCAATTTGATGAGCAGTTTACATACTTTGATAAAATCATGGCCCGCCTCCAGCGTCGCCAGCGGATAAGCGATGCCCAATTACGGGAAATCTATCATTATCGGGAGCACTGGCAGCACGATTCCTCCATGTGGTCTGATCAGGACGTGTTGATTCATGGGGACGCGACCCCATCCAATTTTTTATTTGCCGAACCCCGAAAAATCATTGCCATTGATCTCGAACGCATGAAGCGCGCAGATCGCGCCTACGATCTGGGTATGATTGCCGGAGAAATTCACCATCATTTCTTGCGAAGCACCCATCACGCGGCGCAGGCAGAGCCCTTTATCGGTCATTTTCTCTGGGAGTACAGCACCCATTTCCCGGATCGGCAGGCCGCATTTGCGGCCATTACCCGCCGAGTGCCTTTTTATATGGGTATGACCCTGTTGCGCATTGCCCGTAATTCCTGGCTGGACTGGCGTTATAGTCAGGCCCTGGTTCATGCCGCTCTTTCAGTACTACGGAGGTAATCTCATTATGTCTATACGCGCTGTCTGTTTTGATCTGTATGGAACCTTGATCAATATAGAAACCAATGAAGATATGGAGGAGATTTATCGAGGAATTTCCCACTATCTGACTTATCATCGGGTTTTCATGAATCGTCGGGAAGTACGCGAGCGTTATTTTGCCGTCATGAAAGAACGCAAACGTCAATCGACTGAACGCTATCCGGAAATTGATGTGGAAGCCATCTGGCACACCATACTGATTCAGGAAAACAGCAAGCCGGTCAATGGTCGGGAAAAGCTCGCCAAAGAACTCGCACGTCTGCATCGCGGTATTTCCAGAACCCGCCTGGAGCGCTACGAAGGTGTCAAAAGAACCCTCAAAAGCCTGCAAGAGCACTATCAGCTGGCGCTCATTTCAGATGCCCAACGCTGCTTCGCCCTCCCTGAAATGCGCGCCCTGAATATCAAAAAATATTTTGATATTCGCATTATTTCTGGAGATTACGGCTATCGCAAACCGGACTCTCGATTATTTCACATGGCTGCCGAACAACTGGAAATAGCCCCGCATCAGGCGGTTTACGTGGGCAATGATATGTATCGGGATATTTATGGCGCCCAGCAAGCCGGACTGAAAACCATTTTTATAGACTCCAATCAAGGCGCAAAGTCTTACAATGATATTCAACCTGACTATTTTGCGCGGGATTTTTATCAGGTGCTGGATGGCGTCGCTTTTCTGGCCCAGAAACATGCCGAAGAATAAGTACGCCGGGGATTAAAACAAAACTCAGGCAGAACGACGCCGCATGATGATTCCCAGCCCGAAACCCAAGGTGGCGAGAACCAGGGTCAACACTACCCCGTACAGCCAGCTGTTCCGGATGGCAAAACGCGCAATCCAGGCCTGAAAACCCACCTGCCTTACATCGAGTTGCTGTTTGTCCTCGGCAACTATTTTTTGCTGCCGGATCAGATAAGTGGTCAATTGATAGTGACCCAAAGGCAGAGCAGCGGGTAACTGAATGCTGGCCGTAAACAAACCCTGATGGATGACTACCCCCGCAGGATCCACCAGATACTGACGCTGGCGGGTTTTTTGATCCAGAAAGGCGTGCTCCCAGGTATTCAGGTGCTCAGGTTTTGGCGCAAAACGGGCCTGAAGCAGCAGTGCAGAACGGGTCAGCCCCTGTTGTTGCAGGGTCGCCTCCGGCAAAAGCTGCCTGACGGGTGCGGAGGATAATCTCTGCCAGAGGCCAGGAGTACCTGTCACCGTCACCTTGGCACCATTCAGCCAGATAGGTCCATTCCGGCTTTTTTTCTGCATGGCTTCGGTACTATCGGGTGAACGCAGCACCACAATCACCTGCCCAGGGCCAGAGATAGCGCCATAGACCAGGACATTTTCCCCGACAAAATCACTGGTTACCCGCACCTGTCGGGTACTGGTCGCGACCACCAGGGGCGTCGCAGCGTGTGCCAGCATGGCAAAGCCCGGGATGAAGACCAACATCAGCAGACGCAGATAAAACATTACACGACCCGCGCCATGCTGAATATATGGGTCGGCGTAATAAACAGTCCCAAGCCCATCTTGATCGCTACACCTACGACCACCAGGGCCAGCACCAGTCGCAAATGTTCCCCCTGCATGCGCGCTCCGGCCCGGGCCCCGAACTGGGTGCCAAAAATGGAGCCCAATACCAGAGCCAAAGCCAGATAGGGATCTACCGCATGATTCATTCCGGCCTGCAAAATACCCACTTCTGCCGTCGTGAAGAGCAACTGGAACAGAGAAGTTCCCACTACCACCTTGGTCGGCATTTTCAGCACATACAACATGATGGGGACCATCACAAAACCCCCGCCGACCCCCATCAGGGCGGTGAGCAAACCCACGCCGAAACCCAGCAGGATCGGGGTCAAAATGGACAGACGCAAACCCGAAACCGGAAAATCCATTTGGCCGGGAAGACGTTGTAAAAACGATTTGTCCGTATTCCGGGACTTTTTGGGGTGTTCCGAACGCGGGCGGCGCAAGGCCAGCAACGATTCAATCAGCATGGAAGTCCCGATGAAGCCCAGCAGGATGACGTACAGAAATGTCACCACCAGACTGAAGTGTCCTCCAGCCTCCAGAATCCGGGCCAAATGCACGCCCAGCAACCCACCGGTCCAGCTCCCCGCCAGAAGCACAAATGCCATGCGCATATCCACATTGCCCATGCGCCAGTGTGCGTAACTACCGATGGCAGAGCCCCCGACAATTTGCGCGGCTCCCGTACCTACGGCCACCAGCGGCGGCACCCCAATAAAAATCAGCAAGGGGGTAATCAGGATACCCCCTCCCACTCCCGTCAACCCCGACAGAAAACCCACTACCAAACCAAAGCTGACGATCAACCAGATATTGACGTCCATGTGGGCGATGGGCAGGAACACCTCCACTTAAAGCACTCCCTCGGCCTGATCAGCATTCCAGACCGGGGCACAGAGCTGGTCCAGATCGATATTCGGGGGAACCAGCAAAACCGGGACCGACAAAGTCAGACTCAGCTTGGCACCCAGGCCGCCGAGCAGATGCGGTAAGCCCTTGGGTTTACTTTCTGTTCCAAATCCGCGCTGGCCCAGCACCACCATGCTGATATCCGAGTTGCTCTGGACCAGACGGGGAATTTCCAGCTCCGGAGCACCTTCCAGCAGAAAATACTCGGGCAAACGAATACCGCAATGTTCGGCAATGCGTTCTGCTACCGCGCGCAAATTGCTCTCCGCCTCGAGGCGGGCTTCTGCCAGCAGACGGTCCGTCAGTCCGCTGGAGAATAAGGCGCCCCCAAAACCCAGAGGATCACTGGCAATATGTAAAGCCGTCACCAACCCGAGATGCGCCCCTAACAGCCGGGAAAAACGGGCAGCCACCGCAGCGGCCACCAGGGCATTTTGCGACCCGTCGATGGCCGTCAATATCACCGGATCGGACATAAGCCACCTGCAATGTTGAAGGATTTCTGCAATATTAGAGGATGGCCCCAAAGCTGTCGAGGATCAGAAAAAACTGCGCCCACTGAAACCCAGGCCAGACTCTGGTTACACCAAGCGATGCAATCAGTGGACCTTTCACGTTACTGCGGACGAATATTCATGATTCCTGGACCCGCCATGGGAATAGAAATTTGCGCGACATAATGTTGTAACTTACCAATATCACCGGCGGGAACATCCATTTTCTGGATAAAAATAGAACTGACATAAAGGTTGCCTGGCAGGGAAGCATTGCCGGTAATTTCCACTTTTGTTGGGAAATCCAATGAGTAATTAGTTTGGCCCTGCTCCTGCTTTTCAACAATTTTGCCATACACAGGTACATACTCATGCCATGAATTGACCACAATTTTGGGAATACTGGCAGAAAGCATGTGGGATGAAACAGTAAGTAATTCACCATTACTCACGGAGTAGCGCATGATCTTATAGCCTTTACCATTGACACTGATTTGTTTATAGAAAACATTACCACCCTGGTCATGAATATTTTTTAAGTAGTAACACGAACCGAAAAGCTTGCTCATTTTATACTGACCACCAGGTAAAAGACTGAACCACTGGTAAGTGGCAGCACAATCGTTGTTACCACCCGTGTTATATGACATCAATATGGCAGATCCACTGGGAGTTTCGACAACTGCTGTCTTGCTTCCCCCCATCTGTTCATTGACGGTATTCAAAATGTGACCATTGCTACTCACAGTCACTGTGAGAGCGTTGGGATTTACTCTGTATTGCAGTATACCATTAGGCGTACTTACATTGGTGGTTTGTATTGGCATGGTTGGCATTGCGAAAGCAATGGCCGGAAACGAGATCATCAACAATGCTGCGGCTGCGATATTTTTACTCACAAAAACCTCCATTCCTGAAAGAATTTTTCTGCGACTATGCCTAGAAAAAATTATTGATATCCCGTACGAAAACAGTTCGACGGAACATTTGAATCATCTTCAATCACTTGCTGTACTTTTTTAACATAAACAGAAAGACATAGGCAATCCTTTTGCACAAACTAATCCCATATATCTTGCTCTCTTGATTCTTGCAGTGACTGCCCCCATGTGCATCCTGTCCATGAGGCATTATAGCTGTTGACTGAACCTGATCATTCTGAAGGAGAAAACATGACCACCCACAAGGAAACCCTGCAATTTCAAACAGAAATCAATCAACTGCTGCATTTGATGATTCACTCCCTGTATTCCAACAAGGAAATTTTTCTGCGCGAGCTGATTTCCAATGCTTCTGACGCTTGTGACAAGCTGCGATTTGAGGCCTTGGCGGACCCCGGCTTGATGGCCGGCGACAGTGAGTTGAACGTCAAAGTCGATTTTGATGCAGAAAATGGCACGCTCACCATCCGCGATAATGGTATTGGTATGGATCGCGATGAGGTCATTGCCAATATCGGCACCATTGCCAAGTCGGGCACCAAGGAATTTTTTGAACGGCTCAGTGGCGACCAAAGCAAGGATGCCAAGCTGATTGGCCAATTCGGTGTCGGCTTTTATTCCGCATTTATTGTGGCTGATCAGGTGACGCTCAGCACCCGCAGAGCAGGCATGGAAGCCGAACATGGGGTGCGCTGGGAGTCCGATGGCACTGGCGCCTACACCCTCGAAACGGTGGATATGCCCGAGCGCGGCACCGAAATCGTCCTTCATCTGCGCGAAGATGAACGTTCGGATTTTCTCAATGCCTGGCGCCTGCGCAGCATCATCAACAAATATTCCGACCACGTTCCCCTTCCCATCCTGATGCGCAAAACCGGAGACGATCAGCAACCCGGCGACACCTGGGAAACCATCAACAAGGCCTCGGCGCTCTGGCAACGCCCCAAGTCCGAAATCAGCGATGCCGAATACAAGGAGTTTTATCAGTACGTCAGCCATGATTATGGCGAACCTCTGGCCTGGGCCCATAACCGGGTGGAAGGCCGCCTGGAATATACCTCTTTGCTATATATCCCCGGCAAGGCGCCCTTTGATCTCTGGGAGCCGAATCAGACCCACGGCATCAAGCTCTATGTGCAGCGCGTGTTCATCATGGATGACACCGAGCACCAGATCCTTCCTCGCTACCTGCGCTTTGTGCGTGGCGTTCTGGATTCCAGTGACCTGCCCCTCAACGTATCCCGTGAAATTCTCCAGGGCAATCGCGTCATTGACCAGATGCGTTCCGGCTCGGTCAAGCGGGTTTTGAGTCTGCTGGAAGAAATGGCGGACAAGGAACCCGAAAAATATCAAAACTTCTGGAACGAATTCGGGCGTGCCCTCAAGGAGGGACCAGGAGAAGATTTTGCCAATCGCGAGCAAATTGCCAAGTTATTACGCTTTGCCAGTACCCACAGCGACAACGAAATCCAGAATGTTTCCCTGACAGATTATATCGGCCGGATGTGCGAAGGTCAGGATAAAATCTATTACATTACTGCCGATACTTTTATTGCCGCCAAAAACAGCCCCCAATTGGAACTACTGCGAAAAAAAGGCATTGAAGTACTGCTGCTCAGTGATCGTGTGGATGAATGGCTGACCAGTCATTTACAGGAGTTTGAAGGCAAGTCACTGGCTTCTGTTGCCAAGGGTACCCTGGATCTGGGCAGCATGGAAACGGAAGAAGAACGCAAGTCTCAGGAAGAAATTGAAAAAACCGCTGAAGGACTGCTTGAGCGGATCAAAAATGCGCTGGGAGATCGCGTCGAGGCGGTACGCGTTTCCCACCGACTGACCAGTTCGCCAGCCTGCATTGTCCTGGGTGAAAGAGATATGGCCTTGTATATGCAGCAACTCCTCAAACAGGCTGGCCATGAGATTCCCAGTACCAAGCCGACTCTGGAAATCAACCCCGGCCACCCGATGCTGGCGCGCATCGAACAAGAGGATGCCCGCTTTGCCGAGTGGTCCTCCCTGCTGCTGGATCAGGCCATTCTGGCTGAGGGTGGCCAACTGGAAGACCCGGCCGGCTTTGTGGCCCGCCTTAACCAATTGATGCTGGCTCTGGCAAATCAACCCCACTGATACTTCTTGTATTGCGCTGGGCATGACGCCCCCTTCTTGCCTAAAGAAGGGGGCTTTTTGTGCACCCGCATGATTCGCAATTAATTACACTGCTGGGTTTTAGCGTAAAACAGATTATTTTGGCATTTGTCAAAAAAATAAATTGTAAGAATATGTAACATTGTTTCAATTTTTTACATTTTATTTATTGATATCTTACAATAAGAGGTTTACGGTTCAGTAACTCAATGATGATGCTGAATTATTCATTATTAAATTAGAATTTTCTAATTATTCAGAACATCTGCCGAGGAAATATGTTCCTGTAGATATTCCGCTTTGAAAGTGCGAGGAGAAATGATGAAATTACGCAAAATAGCCATATTATCGGCGGTCAGTATATTCATGTCCGGGGCAGCCTGGGCACAAACCAATCAGGTGCCCCAGGACCCTGTACACAATGCCCTGGATCCCCAAAGTCCTTTTGCTACCCTGTACCTGCCACAAAATGCCGCACCGGCTAATGATCAGGTCGGCCCGTCCGAGTGGACCCATGCTTATGGTAATCCTCAGCATAATGCTGGCTTTTCGGTAGCGACCAATGCACCCAGCTGGATTCGCGATGGGGTCCGCTGGAATTTCCCGGAGGCCCGGGCCTGGCCGCTGAACGACAACCATCCTTATGGAGAAAAGGTGGATGGCATCAAGGAAGCCCTGCCGGTACAAACCCAGTTTTATGGTAATGCCCTGGGTGTTTCCGTGGTCAAGGGCGTCGTATATGCCGAAAGTGATGATATGTTTGCCTACGCCGTGAATGCCCGGACCGGCAAGTTGATCTGGCGCAGTAGCCCGGTAGCCAATACCCTCATGGGCAATCCATTGGTGGTTGGCAACAAGGTCTATCTCTCGGCGGGCAGCGTGTCTTTCAATTTCGCCAACGTCATGGAATATGCCAAACACCCCAAACAAGCAGGACGCGGTAAGGACATCAGTTACAACGGCATTTTCTGCCTGGATCGCAAGGACGGACAACTGCTCTGGAGCTTCAAAACCCAGGGTGATGCCATGCCCACCCCGGCGTATGCCGACCACTCCCTGTTCATCAGCACCGGTGATGGCAATATTTACCGCATACACTCCACCGATGGTAAAGCCATCTGGAAAACCCATGTGGGGGGCATCGCCAACATGTCCAGCCCGGTCGTCTGGAAAAATCATGTGTATGTCTCCATGTCAGTCATTCCCGGGCTATATGCCTTGAACGTCAACACCGGCAAGGTGCTCTGGAAGGGTGAAATTCCCGGTGCGGTGAATACCGGCATGGGTGATGTTTCTCCGGCGGTGGATGACGGGATTGTGGTCATGGATACCGTGGCCAACCCCAAAATGGTCGATGGCAAAGCGACCATGGAAACTCTGGTGCGAGCCTTCAACGCCAATACCGGACAGGTCTTGTGGACGGATAACATGGGCCGTGGGCCAAAAATCCCGGCTTTCAAGGGGGGCGTACCCATGATTCATCACGGTATGGTGTATGTCGGTTCTCCCGTCACCTCTACCTATGAGGCCCTGAATTTGCACACGGGCAAAGTCGCGTGGACCTGGCACGTACCCAATCCCGGCCCGGCAGGCGCAGGTCGTGGCGCGCCGACCTATTATGAAAATATGCTCTATATTTCTACTGGGCCTGATGTTTATGCTATTCAGCCGAGTAACGGCCAGATGGTCCATGAATACCATGTAGGCGGCCGCTTTGGCATTGTGAACCCCACGATTGTTGGAGGGACCATGTACCTTGGAAACTCCTGGGACTGGATCAATGCCGTACCCGTCAAAGATGTCAATCCGCAATTCAACGCCAACAAGGCGTAAAGGAGTTCTGAATGGCAACAACCATGAAATCTGCTGCTAGCGATCCTGCCACCCGGCATTCCTGGAGAATACTGGCCATCGGCATGCTCGCCGTGCGCTTTGTGCAAGGCTGGATTTACTGGGGTGGCGGTTCCCGTCGTTTTATTTACGGCCCCCAAAAAATCAATCCTGCAGGCCACTGGATGGCTTACAAGTTTCAGACCGCCATGCCGGGGGCTATTCTCGGCTTGAATCATCTGGTCGCTTTTTTACTTCACCACTTTGTCCTACTCTATGCGGGTGTCATTATTTTCAGCGCCGTGGAAATGATCTCCGGTCTGATGCTGTTGTCTGGATTCCTGACCCGTCTGGCAGCCTTTTTGACCCTCGGCTTGTCATTTACCCTGATGCTGCTCTTCGGTTGGCAAGGAGCCACCTGTATTGATGAGTGGACCATGGCCGCGTCCAACTTCGGGATGGGGATTACATTGTTGCTGGTCGGTGGTGGGGCCTATTCCATCGACAACTGGATGATGAAACGCAACCCGGCGCTGGAACAAAAGGGTTGGTTCCGCTGGCTGGGTGGCAGCCTGCCCCTGCCCTTGTCCGATGGCGCCTTCAAAAAACTGGCCCTGACCTTGTTCTGGATTGCGGTTATTTTCATTGTTGCCACCTATTCCTATTATCGTGGCTCGGTGATCACCCCCTTCCACGGCGATCCTACCGGGGTAAAAGCCCATCATGTAAAAATGACGGATGTAAAAGTGCTGCCCGATGGTCGGGTGGATGTACACATGTACATTGATGCGGGAACCGGATCCGTTCCGGCTCACATCATTGCCATCCGTCTGCTGGATTATAATGGCAAGGTCGTGGAATCCTGGGATGGCAAACAGCTTTCCCGACTCAATCCCAAGGACATTCACAATGACTTTGCCTACCAGCAGTTCTCGCCCGATAAAATTCTCGGCCTGAAAGCTGGCCTGGGTGCCGAAGCCATGCTGCATCTACCGGTCAGCAGTTCCGGCTTCATCAACACCAGTTCCGGTCCTTATCAGTTGCAAGTATTGAACATTAATGGACAAAAGGCAGAGGTGACTGCCCAGATCGCCGCGCACTGAGGCGTTTGACGGCAACCCTTCGGCGGGAGAGGATAGCTTCTTCTTTCACCGAAGGGCTTTGTGTATGCAACGCTGCGCCTGGGTCCCCCTCGACAAGGCCGATTATGTGCTTTACCACGACCAGGAATGGGGGGTTCCCGCCCATGACGACCGCCACCTTTTCGAGATGCTCGTATTGGAAGGCGCACAGGCCGGACTGAACTGGTATACCATCCTGAAAAAACGGGCAGCTTACCGCCTGGCTTTTCATGACTTTGATCCAGCGGCAGTGGCGCAGATGACTGACGAAGTACTGGAATCTCTGCTGAGCAACCCGGCAATTATCCGCAATCGTCAGAAAATTTACTCTACGCGCAACAACGCCTTGGTTTTTTTGAATATTCAACAAGAATTCTCATCTTTTGATCAATATATCTGGCAGTTCGTCGATGGTCAGCCGGTGGTCAATCGCCCCCGCAACATCCACGACATACCCACCCAGAGCGCCATTTCGGTCGCCCTGTCTCGTGATCTGAAAAAACGTGGCATGCGCTTCGTCGGACCAACCATCATGTATGCCTATATGCAGGCCATTGGCATGATCAACGATCACTGCATCAACTGTTTCAAATGTCTTGGAGCGCACAACGGCACCGGATAGATAGCTTGCTTTTTCCTTTTTTCGGGGTTACTGTACATTTATACAGTAACCGTAAGGAGACATGGCATGCACACCTATCATCTGCAGATCTGGACCAAAACCCTGGGAATCATCGTGTTTGGCGCTTTCATTGGCATCTGGCTCGGCCATCAGGACCGGCATTATCAACCCGGGCCAGACAACGCCATGACATCCATTGCTTTGCAACAGTCGCATGATTTATCAGCAAGAGCCTCCTATACTGCGCTGTCATCAGATCAAAGTCCGCAAATTTGATATCATGTTAAACTGCTCCGGCATCTTCAATGCATGAAGATGCCGAACAGCAGCAAACCATTACTCATCTTTTGCAGAGGCAGACCTTGGAACTGGATCATAAGGCCCGTGAGGCTATCGAAGATATTATCAATCGCCGGGAAGGTATCAATTCCATTCAGACACAGATAAAAGAAGACATGAAAGCCGTGGCCGAATATCTGGCGGTCAAGCCTGCCCAGGTGGCGCGTCTGATCAGCCTGGTAGAACGGGAAAGAGCCAAAGGTGACGTCCTGGAAACCGAGCGTGGCGTCATCAGCGCAGCGGAATCCATGATTCCTGTAGCGACTACCGAACAGACGATCTGATCTTTCAAAAAAATACGGACGAATTTTTTCCGCTCTCCCCCAGGTTCCGACTTGGGGAACTTCTCTCCGCAAGCTTGCGTCTTACAGAACAACGTTCAAATCATAGTGAATCTGAAGATGCTGCCGCTGACCACCCGTCCCTACAAAAACACCCTGACATTTTGGTTGCTGGTTTCTACCATCATTACCCTCACTCTGTCCGGTTGCGCCAGCAGCCCCGACAAAAAAGGGGAAGCCATACATGTGGCACCGGTGGCGCAGATGTTCCGACCCGGGCAGGAAGCCCTGCGCCGTGGCGATTACGATCGGGCCATCCGCCAATTTGAAAACCTGCAAACCGAATATCCCTACGGTCCCTATGCGGAGCAATCCCAACTGGATACGGCCTACGCCTATTACCGATCGGGCGATGCCAAAGCCGCAGCAGCTGCTGCCTCGGCCTTCATCAAGGCCCATCCCGCCAACCCCCATGTGGTCTATGCCTACTACTTGAAGGGCCTTGCCGAATATGAGGGCATTGAAGGGCCGGAATATACCCCTACTCCCGACTATGAAGCCTTGAGTACCTTTACCTACCTGGCCAAAGCCTTCCCCAAAACACCTTACGCGGTCAGTGCCCGGCTACATATTGCCAAAATCATCGACATTCTCGGCCAGCGCAATCTCAACATCTGTAAATTTTATTACATTCGCGATGCCTATGTGGCCTCTGTCAATCGCTGCAGCCGGGTCATCACCGATTATCAACTCAGCCCCGCCCGGGAAGAAGCGCTCTATTATCTGAGCAAATCCTACGCGCACCTGAACTTAGACCAACTGGCGCGGACTACCGCTATCATTCTGCACGCCAACTATCCTCAGGGACGTTTTACCCGCAAACTACGTGCATTCTGGAAAAATGCGCCCAAAGCCAGCACCAGCGCGGCCGGTTAGTCCGCTTGCCAGCGCGGTTCACTGGAAAACCTGGGAATACTCACTGAAGCACATCATGATCCTGACGTTTTTTTAGCAGGCCCGGCATATCTTCCAGAAACCAGGCACCCACAAAAGCTGCCAGACTGAAGCTCGCAGCAATCAGAAAATCCGTACGCAAGGTTTGTACAATCATGGCGGCATGTTCTGCGGAAGATGCCACTCCCGCCATCAACCCGGAAAAAACCGCACCAAAAGCGGCCACCCCCAGAGTACCGCCCATGGAGCGAAACAAAGTGACGGTGGACGTGGCCACCCCCAGGTGGCGATGAGGAATCGCTAATTGAGCGGAAAGCACCAGCACCTGCATGGTCATTCCCAGGCCCAGGCCGAGCAGAACCAAAGCTCCGTCAATGTGCCACATGGGCGTCTGTTCACCCAGCCGGGACAGCCAGGCCAGGGCAAGCGTAATCAACAAGGCGCCGAGAATCGGAAATTCCCGATAGCGCTGTTTGTAGCTGATCCGGCGCCCTGCCAGAATGGACATCGCTAACATGCCGATGAGCAGGTACAACAATTCCAGACCGGACATGGTTGGTGAATAATGGCGCACATCCTGGAGGTAAATGGGCAGAAAGCTGATGGAACCCAACATGGCCACGCCCACAAAAAAAGACAGGGTAACACTCAGGGTAAAGGTCCGGAATCGGAAAAAAGCCAGTGGTAACAGGGGTTGTGGATGCCGCCTCTCAAAAATGAAAAACCCTGCAAAGCTGCCCAATCCCAGGGCCAACAGCAACCATAATACCGGAGCATTCCAAGCCAGTACCGGGCCGGCCACGCTGGCAAACAGGACCATCGCGCTCAATCCGGTAATCAGCAACACCGTACCCCACACGTCCATGATCCATTCAGCCGTGCGCAACGGCTTGGGAAAGGCCGCGCCAATGACCAGCAGAGCAAACACGCCGATAGGCACGTTGATGTAGAAAATCCACCGCCAACTCAGGGTTTCAACCATGAAGCCACCCAGAAAGGGGCCGATGAGTGTGGCGAGCCCGAAAGCCGCGCCCACCAGTCCTTGATAACGTCCTCTTTGGGTTACCGGAATAAAATCCGAAATTGAGGCAATGGCCGTAACCAGCAGGCCACCTCCGCCAATACCTTGCAATGCCCGAAACAGGATCAATTCATCAATATTTTGCGCGATCCCGGACAGTGCCGAGCCTGCCAGAAACAGCAATACCGCCGATTGCAACAGATATTTGCGACCTAAAAGATCACCGAGTTTGCCATAGACCGGCAAACAGACAGTGGATGTCAGCAAATAGGCCGTCACAATCCAGGGCAGTTTGGCCAGCCCATGCAAGTCCCGGGCAATGGTCGGCAGTGCCGTTGAAACCACGGTCTGGTCCATAGCCGCAAGAAAAATGGAAGACAAAATGGCTACGAACATCAGGCGCGCCGACCAATCCAGACGAAAGTCTCTTTCGTCCTGAGGTACTACCGGATTTTGAGCAGACATGTCAGCGCAGACACTCCTTATCTATATCTCTTGGTTTCCATCCCTGCCACCAGGCCATCAACATGCCCATCAGCATCGGTCCGACAAAAATACCCAATATGCCCAATACCGACAGGCCTCCCAGCAGACCCATAAAAATCAGCATGAAAGGCATCCGGGAACGGCCACCGATCAGTAGCGGTTTCAGCAGATTGTCGGCCAGCGTGGTGATGATATTACCGACAATGAAAATCACCAGAGCCAGTAAGGGTTCGCCAGCCGCCAACCAGGTCCACAAGGTTACTCCGGTAAAAACAGCGGACGCCCCGAAGGGAATCACGGAAAACACTCCGGATACGGTTCCCCAGATCAGCGCATGGGGGATGCCGCAAGCCGCGTATAAAGCCCAAAACAGCAGGGCTTCAAAAAGTCCGGTAATCACCACACTCCAGAAGGTACCGCGTAAAATGTCCAATCCCCGCGCGATCACTATCCAGACGTCTGCACCCGCCAGACCAGTGATTCGTTCTGCCAGACCCTGCGCCAGAGTTTCACCATGCAGCAAGAAGAAAAACAGGAGCAGCAGCGCCAAGCTGGCATTGAGTGCCGTATCTTCAGCACCGCCCAGCACATTGAGAACCATTTGACCGTGGGCGAGTAGGGCGTCAGACCCCGCCAACACCTGAAATCCCTGAAAATGCGCTGGCAAGAGTGTATTTTTTGCAGTAATTCCCGGCAAAAAAGCACCCAGCCATTGCGTCGCCACCTGCCACAAGTGACGCAGTGGATCCAGTAGCACCTGCGGCAGATGGGTGCTCAGCCAATGGGGTAATGCCCAATGCGACAATTCTTCTTGAGAGATCCAGGGTCCGAGAAGACGCAGACCGCGCAGCAACTCCACAATCACAAAAGCAAGGGGTAGCAGAATCAGACTGGCGGCAGTCAATGCAAAAAACAAGGCGCCTAAGGGACGCCAGCGCCCCGGAATACGCAGCACGAAAGGCCAAAATACCACAGCCAGCACCGCCGACCAGGCCAGCGCCGACCAAAAATTCTGCAATATCCAAATGAGCGCTGCAACAATGAGCAAAATCGGCAACCAGCGCTGCACAGATCGAGAAACTTCAGTCAAAATGAATCCCCGCGTAAAATCATCAGATCATTATGCCTGAAACCGGCGTTGGGTAGACAGGGCAGGCACCCTTTGGGTTGTGGAAACATGCGCGAAGAATCCCCACGCTACAAAATCAATGAGCTCGCCAGTCATTACTCATTCAAGCTGAATCTCCGCGACCGTAGGCTTATGTATCTCAGGCTGATGTAGCCGAGCAATCTTGCTCAAGCTTTAGTAAACGTTTTTTAATGACTATTCCCCCGCCATAGCACTTCGAGTTTCATTAAAATGCATGCTTCCATCTGTTAAGCATTTCCACTGTTTGGGTAAGGCCGATGCCAAGAAGTGTATTGAGATATTCATCCTGCGTTTTTTGAGGCTTTTTGAGTGCTGCACGGTGTTCCGCAACGGCCTGGATGACTTTAGCCCCCTGCAAGTCGTACTGCTCACACAGAAAGTCATCTGGATGCTTGGCTTCCAGGTCGTATTGGATGAGCACATCAGAAGGAAAATCTTTGAGATTGAAAGTGACTATAAGGTCTACCTGCCCCCTGATCGCAGCGGCGACGACGTGCCTGTCATCGGCGTCGGGAAGAACTATGGACTCGATGAGAAATTCATATCCAGAAACCAGACAGTCAAGCATGCTGTTATTCATAAGGGCTCTGGTGCGTTCTAGCTGCTCACGCTGGATATCTGGTCTATTAGCCAGCAAATTCTTTATCCATTCTTCATGAATTTGATGCGTCCACCTTGCCCGGAAAAGTCCTGAGAGCGTAAGGCGTATCAGTAAATCCCGCAGCGGTGCGGGATAGAGCACACAAGCATCCAGTAAGACGGTGAATTGCGTGTTATGAAAGCTCAATCGTAGCCCATCCCGATATCCTGAGCTTGCGCCACAAGATCATCCATGTTCTTGCGCCGTTCCACTTCCGTCCTGTCCTTGTATGCAATAAGGTGCTCGTAACAAATCCGTCGATGCGTGCCTGCTTTGTGATATGGGATCTCCCCGCGTTCCAATAATTGCACCAAAAAGGGCCGTGACACGTTTAGAATATCGGCGGCTTCTTGGGTGGTGAGTTCAGCGCTTACGGGAATGATACGTACGTCATGCCCCATACCCAGTTCCACCAGGATTTCCCTGAGAAGGTGCAACGCCTGTGTAGGGATGCGCACCCGTTGGGTGTCCCCGGTGCCGCTTCCTATCTGGAGTTCCTGAATGTCTGCGTGGGTATGCAAAAAAATGGAAAGGTTTCGAGCACTTTCTTTGGCTGCTAGGGCCAAAGCATCAGGACTTTGTTTTACCGTAGTGGATGCCATGGTATGCACCTCCGAAATTCGTTGCCTCATATCGAATCAGTGTATACGAAATAAACGAAACGGCAAGCGCGTTATCCGTAGATGTGAATCTCTTTTTTCTGAATTTGGCGCTCTCTCATTCACGGTCATAGGGAATCATGCAAATGCAACGCAGAAAATAAACCAACAACAAAAAACTGAAGTTTCACTGAATTTCACATTTTGCTGATCGCCAAACCTCAAGTCACCTTACGCCTGAGCACCTTGGTGAATGATTTATGGAGGGGTTGGCAGAGATGAGGCCAAAGCCCCAGAAAATGGTCGCAGAGCGCTTCGTCCGCGATGAGTCTACGGACGTCTGAGAAGGCAAAACTGGTCCGGCCTTTGGCGATTTGACGGCGCTCGGGGTCAGCCTCGATGCGATCCGCGTAGATCCAGGTCAGCGTCGTGGCCAGCAGACAGAAATGGAGATGGTTCGTGACCGCATCGGCGGTACGGGTCTGGCTGCGGGTACTGCCGATTTCCTGTTTGATCTCTTTGGGCATGCGCCCCCAGATTTATGCAGCGCATATCCCGGCGTCCTTTGCCTGGATGGGTCTTTATTCGCAATGCATCGTGGATACGCTGGGGTCATGCTACTTACTCTGGTATCCGATACCAGGGCGATAGCCGCGCCCTCAGTTTTTGGAGATTGCCTGACATTGCACGGCTTGGTGGTATTGAGCATGGCGGGGTAATTGAGCATTTTGCTAGGGGATAATCGATTATGGCTGGTAGTGGGCAAGCAGCGGTCACCCCGGCGCGTGCTGGCAGGGCAAAAATCGCGGTCGCCCCCT
Organism: Acidithiobacillus sp. TH-A117; assembly: GCF_057473465.1. Taxonomy (NCBI): domain Bacteria; kingdom Pseudomonadati; phylum Pseudomonadota; class Acidithiobacillia; order Acidithiobacillales; family Acidithiobacillaceae; genus Acidithiobacillus; species Acidithiobacillus sp. TH-A117. The sequence continues at coordinate 551 of NZ_JBYCKQ010000034.1, read as the reverse complement.
GCGGGGCGCGGCGGGCCTGACGGCCCGCAAAAAGCGGAAAAACGGGAAAAAAATCGGGAAAAAACAGGGAGTGGGGAACGCAAGATAAAGAACCCGATGACGGGTATAGCTTCGATATTGTGGCGGATTTTGGCGGTATAGCTTTTGCGATGCTTCGTCGAAATCAATTCCCGCTGCAGCTGTCCGCACACCTCATGCCGTCAATTCCACCTCAACTTGCGCCGAAAGTTACCGCGATTTCTCGCAGTATCCCAGCTTGCGAGATGCAACACTTCTGTTACTATGCTTCCATGAACTCCAAGCAGATGAAGAAATGGCTAGAGCAGCAGGGCGCGACATTTCAGCCTGGCAAGGGCTCACATCTGAAGGTGTTTTTGAACGGCAAGCAGTCTGTGCTACCGATGCACGGCACGACTGAGCTAGGCAGAGGGTTGGAAGCCGCTATCAAGCGGCAACTCGGATTATCCAGCGAGCAGGAGCAATGACCATGTTTGATTACCCCGTCACGTTAACCCCGGATGATGGCACGGTACTGGTGACGTTTATGGACG
>NZ_JBYCKQ010000033.1:0-79152 GCF_057473465.1 Acidithiobacillus sp. TH-A117 | reverse complement strand
CAGAGTCGTGCCCTTGGGATATCGACACGCAAATCCTGGCTAACTGGTGGCCAGAATAAGTACGGTTGCCGTAATGTCCCATAATCGGTCATCCTGGATGGCAGAAGAACTGAGTAAAACCGGGCGATCTGTCGTTCAGAGTTTGCTGTCCACGAGACAGAATGGCGCATTCTGTCTCAAATAAAACTAAATTGGATATAAAGTGAATTTACAAATCGAATATGAAGCCTGCCCTCTATGCAAAGAATCAGGCGTAGCAATCGGGGTCGCTGACTGCACTCGTCATACCCTGTGGCATGAACCATTGCCACGAACTCTAGAGTGGATGCGTTGCTCAGCATGCGGTCATGTTTACACTCGTTACCACTGGTCTGAAAATGGATTAAAGGAAGTTTTCTCTAAAGCCCACACGAATCAATTGGCTGGCGGCGATCCTGACATGAAGCGCACAATCTGGGCGCCAACGATTGAGAGAACCATAGATGTTTTAGGTGGGTACATGAAAGTAATGAACAAAGAACAGCGGCCGACTTGGATGGATATCGGTTGCGGGGATGGCGCCTTAGTTATGACCGCCTCTGATTTCGGTTTTAACGCTATAGGATTGGATTCTAGGGCAGAAACAGTATCAAGGATTAAGGCTCTTGGATTTTCATCACAACAAATTGATTTTATGAATATAGATGAAAATGAGAAAGTTGATACTATCTCTATGATGGACGTTTTAGAACATATTCCGTACCCAACTACCGCATTAAAAAAGATAAAGAAGTTGTTGCGTCCAGGTGGCGCATTAATAATTAGTACTCCAGATCTAACCTCTTCAAGCTGGAGAATAATGGACGCGATGAAGTCTAATCCATACTGGATAGAAATAGAGCACCATCATAATTTTAGTCGAGACAGGCTTTTCAATATGCTTGTAGAGTGTGGATTTGTTATTGCAGGATTATCCACCCCTTATCGCTACAAAGCACAGATGGAAGTTTGTGCAATAAATGAACATTAATATTATCGTTAAAGATCCCGCTCGGATTCAGACCATCGGATTGACAATCCACTGGTCTGAACCACTAAATATCCAGTAAACACAGTAGGTTCATAGGGCAGTGTGCCGAAACTTGGCGCTTTGCCCAAATAATGCCCAAGTGAAGCCTCAAATACCCTGGGCGACTCATCACGATAAAACTACGGTACGCAGTAACATTGTTCAATTATGAAGCCAGGCTTACCGGACAGTATGACCAGCGCCTCTCCCGGATATTGGCGGCCGGCATTGCTGGTGAGTGGTACCACAAACACGCGACCTATGGTGGACTAGTGAGGTTACCAAGGGCAAGCGATTGGAGGACGTATCACGACGGAAAAAAGTGAACTCTCCATCGCAAAAGTCGATGGCTTCATTTGCGACTGAAAGCTAACCCCAAATGCCTTTTGTCGGGCGCCTGCGCGCAAGGTAACATGTCACTATACATGCAACCAGTGGAGGTATCATGTCATCTCTTCACACCTCAACGGACAAGACTACCCGTCATCGCGAGAGAATGAAGGCTGCAGGTTTACGCCCTGTTCAGTTCTGGGTGCCAGACACCCGCTCCCCTGAGTTCGTTGCACAAGTTCGCCATCAGTGCCTGAAACTCAACAATGATCCAACCGAAGCGGATATTTTACAGTTTACCGAAGAAGCCGCTGCGCAGATGGATGGATGGGTATAATGCAACGGGGAGACTTGGTCACAGTGTCCCTGCACGGTGACTATGGGAAACCCCGTCCCGCCGTCATTGTGCAGTCTAATCTGTTGAATGAATATGGTGCGCAGTACTGGATTCGAACCAGTGACCTTCGGCTTCGGAGGCCGACACTCTATCCAGCTGAGCTAACTGCGCGTGCTGCAGATTATAGGGAACTCGCTGGTAACTTGTCCAACCTTTCCTGGGCAAGCCCCTGAAAATCCAGCGCCAGCCAGTATTGTTCGGTCGAACGGGCGCGGGAGGCTTCGGGCTTGCGCACCACAATTTTTTTGAAGTCCTTGCGCAGAGCGCGGCGCAATTCTTCGGCACCGGCGCCCATAAACACTTTGATCAGCAAGGTTCCGCCCGGTCGTAACCAGCGCTGCGCCATATCCAGGGCCAGTTCTGCCAGATCAATGGCGCGCGCCTGGTCGACACTGGCAATGCCGGACATATTGGGCGCCATATCACTCATGATGAGATCTGCGCCTTCGGGCAGGGCTTCGCGACAGGCGACGATAACCTCATCTTCGTACACGTCACCGCAAATCACTGTGGCGTCGGCCACCGGATCCATAGGCAAGCGATCCACGGCCACCAGTCGGCCATGTCGACCAATCAAGGGAGCCGCCACCTGGGTCCAGCCCCCGGGAGCCGCGCCCACATCCAGAATCCGCATGCCGGGCCGAATAATCCGATCCTTTTCCTGAATCTCCAGCAATTTGTAGGCCGCACGGGAGCGATAGCCCTCTTTCATCGCGCGCTGGACAAACACGTCCCGAAAATGTTCTTTCAGCCATTTTTCACTGGATTTACTTCTCGCCACAACCACATCCTCCGCCCTTTGACCACCGCATCGCGCAAACGTACACTCCCATCCACCTTTTTTGAAACAATTACCTGACGAGGATACCATGCTGGACGCCAAACAAAGACAAAACCTGCGCGGTCAGGCCCATGCCCTCAAACCGGTGGTCATGATTGGCGCACAAGGGGTGACGGACGCCCTCCTCGCCGAGCTGGAAGTGGCTCTCGATGCCCACGAACTCATCAAGCTGCGCCTGCCCCAGCTGGAGCACGCCGCTCGCGATAGCATGGTCGAAACCCTCTGCGCCCGCAGTCACGCTGAAGCGGTCGGACGCATCGGACGGATACTTATTTTATACCGCGCCCGCCCTGCCACAGCCAACACCAGCAAATCGATCAAACGCCGATAAATTGGCCCATCCACCAAGAGTCCACAGCTCACGGCGCGACTTGGCAGCCAGCACCGTCATCGCTAGACTGATTTTGAACAATCTACCGGCCCACGGCCCGGAGCAGCATCATGACCGATAAAACCCCCACGGATATCCGGATCAGCGTCGAAACCCGCTATCTTCCCGAGCAATCCAGTCCTGAACAGGACCATTATGCGTTTGCCTATCAGATCACCATCGAAAACCACGGCCCTGAAACCGCCCAATTACTCAATCGTCATTGGATCATTACCGACGCCGAGGGGCGCGTACAAGAGGTTCAGGGTCCGGGCGTCGTCGGAGAACAGCCCGTGCTGCAACCGGGACAACGCTTTCGCTACTCCAGTGGCTCGGTACTCCCAACCCCGGTGGGTAGCATGCACGGCAGTTATGAATGGGTCACTGCCGATGGTGAAAGCTTTGAAAGCCCTATTCCCGCCTTTCGCTTGGCTGTCGCTACGGTTTTCCATTGAGCCGCAACAGTCTGCAGCGCGCCTACGGCATCTGGGCGCCGATTTACGATCAGGCCGTACGGGGCTTTTCCGAACCCTTGCGGCAACGCAGCCTCCGCCAGATTCCCCGGGATACATCCTGTCAGGTATTGATTGACGGCATTGGCACCGGACTGGACATTCCTTTTCTGCCCGCCCACTGCAGCGCTGTAGGTATTGATCTGACCCATGCCATGCTGCGGCGCGCCCAAGATCTGCAATCCGGTATTCCTTTGGTCCAGGCGGATGCCGAAGCCTTGCCTTTTGCCGATGCCTGCTTCGATTTTGTGGTCATGCATCTGATTCTGGCAGTTGTTCCCCACGCCGAACAAGCCCTGGCCGAAGCCAGTCGGGTCCTCAAGCCCCAGGGCCGCATCCTGCTGCTCGACAAATTTTTGCGTCCCGGCCAAAAAGCCTGGTTACGAAGGGGCTTGGGCCGCCTGGCAGGTGCCATCGCTACCCATACGGATATTACCTTTGAAGATGTCTTAGCAGGACACCCGGAATTACACTGCGTTCATGATGAACCCGCCGCCATTGGCGGCTGGTTCCGACTGATCACTCTGGAAAAACAGGCGTAATCAGTTTCCGCCACCGCCCCGTGACGCTTTCTTGCGTTCATTTTCGGTAAGATAACGCTTGCGGATACGGATGGACTGGGGGGTGGCCTCCACCAGTTCGTCATCGGCAATAAATTCCACCGCCGCTTCCAGGGTCATCTTGATGGGTGGGGTAAGCATGATGTTTTCATCAGAACCCGAAGCGCGCATGTTGGTCAGTTTCTTTTCCTTGAGGGGGTTGACCACCAGATCATTGTCACGGCTGTGGATACCAATCACCATGCCTTCGTACACCTTGTCGCCGGGGCTGACAAACATCCGGCCCCGATCCTGCAGGTTGAAGAGGGCAAAACCCACAGCCTCGCCTTCTTCCGCCGAAATCAGCACGCCGTTGTTACGGGCAGGAATACTCCCCTTGACCGGACCATAACCCTCGAAAATATGGCTGATAACGCCTGTTCCCGAGGTGGCCGTCAGAAATTCCGTGTGGAAACCGATCAGTCCTCGCGCCGGAATTTTGTACTCCAGGCGCACCCGGCCACGGCCGTCGGGAATCATGTCCTGCAACTCCCCACGGCGAATGCCCAGGCGCTCCATGATGGTGCCCTGATGGATTTCTTCCACATCCACCGTCAGCGCTTCGTAAGGTTCTTCCCAGACCCCATCCACCTGCCGTTGAATCACCCGGGGGCGGGACACGGCCAGCTCGTAACCTTCGCGCCGCATGTTTTCAATGAGAATAGTCAGATGCAGTTCGCCCCGTCCGGACACCATGAACACATCGGCATTGTCCGTATCTTCGACGCGCAGGGCCACGTTGATGAGCAGCTCCTTGTACAAGCGGTCGCGCAACTGGCGACTGGTAACAAACTTGCCTTCCCGGCCGGCAAAAGGACTGGTATTCACCTGAAAGGTCATGTTCAGGGTCGGCTCATCAATGGGTTTCCAGGGCAAAGCCTCCGGCGCTTCCGGCGCGGCAATGGTGGCACCGATGGAAGGCTCCTCGATGCCCGTCACGGCAACGATGTCGCCCACCGTCGCGGTTTCCCAGGGTACTCGTTTGAGGCCGTCAAAACCCAGCAACTGCAGGATACGCGCCTTGGTCTGGGTCTGATCCACACCATGAATCAGGACAATATCCTGGCCCGGCTTCATGGACCCCCGGCGGATGCGGCCAATGGCTATGCGTCCCACGTAGCTGGAGTAATCCAGATCGGCAATCTGCATTTGCAGCGGCCCTTCAGGATCGCCTTCCGGCGCATGGACATGGGACAAAATCAGTTCAAAGAGGGGTTTCATGTCGCCCGAACGCACATCGGGATTCTCTCCCGCATACCCTTGCAGGCCGGAAGCGTAAATCACCGGAAAATCGAGCTGATCTTCGGTAGCACCGAGCTTATCGAACAAGTCAAAAGTGGCACTGATCACGTAGTCCGGACGGGCACCGGGGCGGTCCACCTTGTTGATGACCACAATGGGCTTCAGCCCCAGCTCCAGCGCCTTGCGGGTCACAAAACGGGTCTGGGGCATGGGCCCTTCCACGGCGTCCACCAGCAGCAGCACGCCGTCCACCATGCCCAGCACCCGCTCCACTTCCGCACCAAAATCGGCGTGTCCGGGCGTATCGACGATGTTGATGTGAGTGTCACCCCACTGCACCGCCGTATTTTTGGCCATGATGGTAATGCCCCGTTCCTTTTCCAGGTCATTGCTGTCCATCACCCGCTCTTCCACCTGCTGGTGGGCGGCAAATGTACCGGACTGACGGAGCAACTGGTCCACCAGGGTGGTTTTGCCATGGTCAACGTGAGCGATGATAGCGATATTACGGATTTGACGAGCCACTGATATTCCCCAAAACGGTCATAAGAAAAAACGCGGGCAGCCACCGCCCCGCAGCGGGTTTTCTTATAACGGTATCCTGTCGAAAATGCAAATAAAAACCGCCCCGAAAGGGGCGGCAAGAGGGCGACCGAAGCCGCCCGGCAATAACTTTGACTTAGAAACCAGCCTGGAACTGCAACACCATGGTGTTGTAGATGTAGCCATTGACAGGTACCGAACCTGATCCAAATGCACCATCATGACCAAGATATGCCTGGCGGTACATAGAACCACCCTGAGGAATCACATAGTTAGCCTGAATACGGGCCGCATAAGGATCATTAGGATTAAAGGAGTAGTTCACACCAATCGTGTAATTATTCAGGCTACCCAGATTGTTATCGCCCGTCCAGTTGAAGCGCTCAAAGCGGAAAGCCGGCTCGATATCCAGCCAATCAGGCGTCAGCGTCATCTGATGGAGATTGGCGGCTAAAGCTACATACCAATCCTGAGCACCCAGACCAGCTATACCCTGGTAACTGGTCACATGACTATACTCTGCCATGTATTTCAGACCCATCATGCCACCGCGAGCGCCGACGTTCCAAGAGTCAATTTGTTTTGCAAAGCCTGGGGCAGAATCAAGTGTGTCCGCACGGGCACCAGACAGCTCGATATTCAGAAGCGGATTCAGCTTGTAGCCGACCATACCCGCAAAAAGATAACGACCGGTTCCGTTTGTGAGGATACCACCGACTCTTGTCTGGCCATAGGAACCGGGTATCGCGTTTCCGACACTAGGACCGCCGAAAGGCACGGCTACATTTCCATTATTGGAACCCAGCGGGTTAGCACCAAAAATCGTAAAGGCGTTGTTACCATCCAATGAATGGTTATCAAAAATACCCAAGCTATAGTACACACCGGTACCCATCACGTCCTTACTGTGGAACATAGCACCAGCACTACGATCAGCACCCAGCGACTGATTCATGGAACGCTGGATAAACCACAAATCATCACCGCCAAACTGAGTACGTTCCATGCCAACGGGCACACGGAACTTACCAACCTTCAACTGAACTTCGGGGATGAATGCGAAATTAATTTCGGCGTCCTGCACTCCAGATTCACCATTAACGCCTTTGAACAAAGCAGATGCCCCAGCAAGCGAACCGCCGCTCATCCAGGCACCATCCCACTTGTACTGGAAGTTATAGGTGACACCAGGAACGGCGGTACCTTTCACACCCAGACGAATACGATGTGCACCAAAAACTAGACCTTCATTTCCGGAACTACCAAACTGCTGACTGCCGGTAATCTGGGCAAATCCGTACAGGATCGGACCGGTATCCTGAGAATTCTCAGGCAGAAACACCTTGCTGGAAGTGTCGCTGGTCGCCGCAAAAGCTGCACCAGGCACCAAAACTGCGGCCGCAACGGCCAAAGCGATAAGATTCTTCTTCATGATAAAGCTCCTCCTCGAGAGCATTGTCTGGATACTACGCAGCAAGTTATAGCACCGGTGTGGACACTTTGCAACATTTTGACAACACCTTTTTTACAACGTCGGTAAAATAAATACAAAACAGCCCCAAAACTCCGCCATTAACGCCTCTGAATTTGACAGGCAAGCCAGCTCACGGCTATCATCGCGCCCACTCTTGGGGAATCGTCTAGCGGCAGGACAGCGGACTCTGACTCCGCTAACCGTGGTTCGAATCCACGTTCCCCAGCCAAAAACAGGCCTGGCCAACTCGCCAGGCTTTTTTATATGCCCAGGATTCACCGGCGGAACAACCCTCTGGTAGGCATCCACGCTTGCCGAAAGTCGCCTATGCTACTAAAGGCCTCAAGCAAAGGGGGCATGGACGCCTTGCGACACATCCAGCGAAGCAATTACAGCCGCACCGTGTTAGACTTTACTCTATGGAAACTCCGCAACCTATTTCTGACACCGCCCTGCATTTCACCAAAATGCAGGGCCTTGGTAATGATTTTGTCGTTTTAGATGGCATTCGCCAGCAGATGCATTTATCACCGGAGCAGATTCGCGCCATGGCAGACCGCCACTTTGGCATCGGTTGCGACCAGATTCTGCTGGTAGAAAAAACGGAAGCTGCCGATTGCGATTTTCGTTACCGCATTTTCAATGCTGATGGTAGTGAAGTGGCCCAGTGCGGAAATGGCGCCCGCTGCTTTGCGGTATTTGTGCGTCGTGCCGGCCTTAGCGACAAGGCTATTATTCAGGTAGAAACCCGGTCCGGGCAGATGCAACTGCAGATTCTGGAAAACGGCGAGGTGACGGTGAATATGGGTGCCCCGCGCTTTGCGCCCGGGCAGATTCCCTTGCGCGCAGCGGAAGAAGGTCCGGAATACCTGCTGGAAGTGGATCATGACACCCTGCGCATGGCCGCCCTGAGCATGGGCAATCCCCATGCTGTGCTGCGCGTGCCCGATGTCCATCAGGCGCCGGTTACCCAACTCGGGCCAAAAATCGAGAACCATCCGGATTTTCCGGAACGTTGCAATGTCGGCTTCATGGAAATCTGCGACCGTACCCACATTCGTCTCCGGGTCTGGGAGCGAGGCGCGGGTGAAACCCTGGCCTGCGGCAGCAATGCCTGTGCTGCGGTGGTGGCTGGTATCCGCTGGGGTGAACTCGACGAGCAGGTCGCCGTGGATCTGCCGGGGGGGCGCTTGTGCATCCAATGGGCAGGGCCCGGACAAGCGGTTATGATGACGGGACCGGCCCGGGTGGTTTTTGATGGCACCTGGCCACTCCAGACAGACCGCCTACCCAAATAGCCAAGGGAGAATCCAGTCATGCAGGACACGACATTGCGCGCCATTGCTGAAAGCCTCAACAGCAGCCCGGAACAACTGGCTTTTTTACATCAACTCAGCGATCAGGAAGGCGAAACCCTCGCCCATCTGATTGCGGCGCTGGCCGTCCACAGCGCTCCTGAACGCTACAGTGACACCCACTGGGAGGATGACTGAATTGGCAACCGCCCCGGAGCAGGATGATCTGGCGCAGCAGGTCCACCAGTATCTGCGCGAGCATCCGCAATATTTATGGGACCAGGAAGACCTGCTCCTTTCCCTGACCCTGCCCCATGTAGGACGCGGCTCAGCTTCCTCCCTGCTGGAGAGGCAGGCGCAGGTGTTACGGGAAGAAAATCAACGCCTGCAGCAACGCATCAGCGCCCTGCTAGGTGCCGCTCAACAAAATGCCGCCCTGGGACTGCACCTTTCCGATCTGGCTACGGAGTTGCTCAATACGCACGACTGCCCGACCACTCTGCATACGGTGCTGACCCGGTTGCGCGAGGGTTTTCAGGTGGAAGCTCTGGCGCTGATTGCTCGCGCGCCGGTAGCGGAGCTGCCGGAATTTGCCGTACTCGAAGCCGCAGACTTTTTGGCCTTGCTGGATGACACCACGTCTTCCCGGGCGGCGACCGGCTTGTCCCTGACCCCGGCACTGCGCAGCACCTTGTTTGCGGCCGACGGTGCAGCGCTGGAGTCCTTTGCCCTGATTCCGCTGCTAGGCCGGCATCTCCAGGCGGGCATTGTGCTGGGTAGTCAGCACCCCGAGCGCTACGCCGAGGATGCCGGTGCTGATCTGCTCAATCAGATTGCCCGGCTGGTGACGGCGGCACTGGATCGCTGCCTGACTCCATGCTGATTGAAGAAGCCATCGCCGACTTTCTGAATGCCCTTGCCCGGGGCGGTCGCTACAGTCCCGCTACCATAGAGTCTTACCAGCGTGACCTGCAGGGCTGGAGGCAATTCATGCGGACCCGCAAGACTCAGGACGAGGCCCAAAGTATGGAGGCTGTCCAGCCCACCGATCTGCGTGCCTATCTGATGCATGAACGCAGTCGCGGGGTAGCGATCCGCAGTCTGCGCCGCCGTTTTGCCGCCCTGCGCGCCCTCTACCGGTATCTGCAAAAAGACAGCCCTGATCTACAGAACACCGTGCAAGGCATCCTGATGCCCAAATCCGAACAACGCCTCCCCGACTGGTTGACCGTAGATCAAGCCAAACAGTTGATGGACGGCGCAGACAGCTCCGCAAATGCGTCGGATTTTGCCCAAATCCGCGACCAATTGATCCTGGAGCTGCTCTACTCCAGCGCCCTGCGCGTCAGTGAACTGGCAGGCATGGATCTGCAGGATCTGGATCGCCACGGTGGTAGCGTGCGGGTCATGGGCAAGGGCAGCAAGGAAAGGCTGGTCCCGGCGGGTTCGACGGTCTGGCGGGTTCTGACTGCCTATCTGCCCCTGCGCCATGCCCTGCTCCTGGACAAGCATCGTCCGGAAGAAAGCGCCCTGCTACTTAATGCCTCCGGTCAGCGCCTCAGTATCCGCAGCATCCAGGTACGCATCAAGACGCTGGGTGAAAAGCGCCTGGGTCAGCATATTCATCCCCACACCCTGCGCCACAGCGCCGCCAGTCATTTTCTCCAGTCCGCCGGAGATTTGCGCGCCGTGCAGGAATATCTGGGCCATGCGGGTATTGCCACCACGGCCATTTATACCCATATGGATTATCAGCGCCTGGCACAGGTCTATGATCAGACCCATCCCCGCGCCAAACAGTCCAAATCATCGCAAAACGAGGACCCCTTATGACAGATGCATTACCCCTGCACGGCACTACCATTCTCTGCGTGCGCCGAGGTGCTAATGTGGTCATGGCCGGTGATGGTCAAGTCACTTTTGGCAATACCGTCATGAAAGGCAATGCGCGCAAGGTGCGGCGCATCGAACCCGGAGTACTGACCGGTTTTGCGGGGGCGACGGCGGATGCTTTTACCCTGCTGGAACGCTTCGAGGCCAAACTCAAGGCCCATCCGGGGCAGCTGGCCAAGGCCGCCGTTGAGCTTGCCAAGGAATGGCGCACCGATCGGGTATTACGGCGCCTGGAAGCCATGCTCGCCGTAGCGGATGATAAACAAAGCCTGATTATCACCGGACAGGGCGATGTGCTGGAACCGGAATATGGCATCATTGCCATTGGTTCCGGTGGCCCTTACGCCCTCTCGGCCGCCCGCGCCCTGCTGGAAAACAGCGCTCTGACCGCCCGCGAAGTGGCCGAAAAGGCTCTAGGCATTGCCGGCGACATCTGTATTTACACCAACCACCACCACACGATTGAAGAACTATGAGCATGTCTGAAATGACCCCCCGCGAAATCGTCCAGGAACTGGACAAGTACATCATCGGCCAGTCCGACGCCAAGCGTGCAGTGGCTATTGCCCTGCGCAACCGCTGGCGGCGTGCCCAGGTCCCGGCTCCCCTGCATCAGGAAATCACTCCCAAGAACATTCTGATGATTGGACCGACGGGAGTGGGCAAAACCGAAATTGCCCGGCGTCTGGCGCAGTTGGCTAACGCGCCTTTCATCAAAGTGGAAGCCACCAAATTCACGGAAGTCGGTTATGTGGGCAAGGATGTGGAGTCCATCATCCGCGATCTGACCGAAACTGCCGTAGACATGATCCGCAGTGAACGCCAGACTGCCATGCGCCAGCGTGCCGAGGAAATGGCCGAAGAACGCATCCTCGATGCCCTAATTCCGGGTCCCCGGGACAGTTCGGTGCCGCGCAGCGATGAAGGCACCCGCCAGAAATTCCGCAAGATGCTGCGGGAAGGTAAACTGGATCAGCAGGAAATCGAGATCGAAGTGGCGGCTCCCAAGGCAGGCGTGGAGATCATGGCGCCCGCTGGCATGGAAGAAATGACCAATCAGTTACGGGATATGTTTTCCAACATGTCCCAGGGCAAGACCAATACCCGCAAAGTGCCGGTGGCCGAAGCGCAACGCCTGCTCACCGACGACGAAGCCGCCAAACTGGTCAATGAAGAGGAAGTCCGTGCCCTGGCTCTGGAGCGGGTTCAGTCGGGTGGCATCGTGTTCATTGATGAAATCGACAAGGTCGCGGTGCGCTCCGGCAGTCAGCAGGGTACGGACATTTCCCGGGAAGGGGTTCAGCGCGATTTATTGCCGCTGGTGGAAGGCTCCAATGTCAGCACCCGCTATGGGGTGGTGAAAACCGATCATATTCTATTCATTGCTTCCGGTGCCTTTCATCTCAGTAAGCCCTCGGACCTCATTCCGGAACTGCAGGGGCGACTGCCCATTCGCGTTGAGCTGGACGCCCTGAGCGCGGCGGACCTGGTGCGGATTCTGCAGGAACCGGAAAACGCCCTGGTCCGTCAGTACAGTGCCCTCCTCGCGAGTGATGGAGTCACCCTGCGATTCACCGATGACGGTGTCCAGCGCATTGCCGAAATTGCCCAGCAGGTCAATGAAAGGGTGGAAAATATCGGCGCCCGGCGCCTCCACACCATCATGGAAAGGCTACTGGAAGAAGTGGCATTTGCCGCCCCGGACCTGAGCCAGCCCAGCGTGGAAGTCAACGCAGCCTATGTGGATGGCCGTCTGCAGGATCTGGCCCAGGACGAAGACCTGTCCCGCTATATTTTATAGCGTGCAAATTGGGGGGGATGAAAGCCCTGATTGTTCAATCAGGGCTTGATATACAAGGCCCCTGTTGCCTGGGCTTCGGCAATGGCAATGACACCGGCAGGCACGAGATGACTGCCCGCAGGTCGGGCAGCAGGGTCCAGCCCCATATTGCGCAGGCTGTTTTCACAAAAATCCACGCACAAACCGGCGGTAATCCGTTCTTCGATTTCCCGCCGCCAGTGTCCATGGGCCCACAAGGAAACCGGGGACTGACCGTTGGCAATGACGCGCAGCGCCCGACCCGGATCTGCCGCTGCCGCGTTACGCACATTGGCCAGGAGATTGGGCCAGCGCCCCGCATCATCAATATGAAACAGCAGCATCTTACTCAGGCCGCAGAACTCAGTGCCAGCATTTTCTGACGCAACTTGCCCATGCTGCTTTTTTCCAGCTGACGTATACGTTCGGCGGAAACCCCCAGCTCATCGCCGAGCACCTGCAAGGTCTTGGGGTCCTCACTGAGCCAGCGGTTTTCGATAATATAGCGATCCCGCTGAGGCAGGGCCGACAACGCACGTTGCAAGGCAGCATGCTGATGGTCATCCCAATCCCGGTCAAACAGTTGATCCACCGTGGAATCCGCAGGATCGGCCAGTTCCATCACCCGGGAATTCCCGCTCTCTTCATCGGGCTCCATGTTCAGAGAATAATCATGGCCGGTCATGCGTCCTTCCATTTCCAGCACCTGTTCCTGGGTGACGCCCAAATCTTCGGCAATGGCGGCACTTTCCTCGCCACTCAACCAACCGGTATGGGTACGACTGGAACGCAGGTTAAAGAACAGCTTGCGCTGGGCTTTGGTGGTCGCCACTTTGACGATCCGCCAGTTACGCAAAATGAACTCATGTATTTCTGCCTTGACCCAATGCACGGCAAAGGAAACCAGGCGCACACCATGATCCGGATCATAGCGTTTGACCGCTTTCATCAGGCCAATATTACCCTCCTGAATCAGGTCCGCCTCCTGAAGGCCATAACCCCGGTAGCCCCGGGCAATGCGTACCACGAAACGCAGGTGACTGAGTACCAGGGATTTGGCCGCCTCGACATCATCATGATCGCGCAGTCGCAGAGCCAGATCACGTTCCTCTTCCGGCTCCAGCATCGGCTGGGCATTGACGAAACGCAAGTAAGCCGCCAGACCGTCGGTGCTGACCAAGTCCCTACTGGCTATAGCAAGTTCATTCATATTTTGTCCTCATGAATATCATGATACCTTGGACTCTCAATATCTGCCGTAAGTTCCAAGCTCAAAACAGTGCACAGACACTACTTGTTTAGTAGATGGCGATCATGGAAAGCCTTTTCAAGAGCTTTCTGCCCTTTTAAGAAAAAGTATGGTCGAGATGTTGACCCACGGCAAGTCGGGAACCCAGCCAGCCGAGAATGGCGCTGATGGCAATCAGGATCAATCCTTCCAGGCCCGTCAGCCCCAAAAGTTCAAAGCGCGTGCCGTAGAGGGTAGCCAGACGATCTACCGGCCCCTGCAAAATCGCAATGGTAATGGCGATGATGATCCAGGCCAGAACACCGGCAATAGCGCCCTGAATCAGCCCTTGATAGAGAAATGGGCGGCGGATGAAAGCGCGGGTGCCCCCCACCAGACTGGCAATATCGATTTCATCGCGGCGCTGGGCAATATGCAAACGAATGGTATTGCCCATGACCAGAATGGCGCCAACGGCCAACATGATGGCGAGAATCCAGACCGCGGTTTTTCCCAGGGCGAGAATCGCCTGGAGGCGCGCCACCCAATGTAAATCCGACTGGGCGCTGGCAACGCCGGGCAAGCGCGCCCAAGCCTGGATCTGCGCCTGCAAGGCAGCGGGGCTTTCGGACAAGGGGTTCAACTCGACAATGAAGGAAGCCGGCAGGGGATTTTCACCGAGAATCTTGATAGCTGCGGTCATGCCGGCATTTTTCTCAAATTCCTGGAGGGCTGCAGACTTACCCACATAGCGGACATTGACGACCCCGGCACTGCTCTGGAGCTGTTTCTGCAGTTGCTGGACATCCTGCTCGGTGGCGTCTTGATGCAGAAACAGGGAAATCTGCGCCTGGTCCCGCCACTGCCCCAGCAATTGCTGGAGATTATTCAAGGCGGCAAAAAGACCAACGGGGAGCGCCAGCACAATAGCCAGAGCGAAAATGGTCATCAGCGTCGCCAGTGGCTGCTTGACCAGGGTGTGCAGGGCGTTTTGGGCGGCTTCCAGACGAATATGTATGGCACTCACGCGGATTTCTCCTGAGAATTTTGCAGCATGCCTTGCTCCAGATGAAATACCGGCAGTCCCAGACGCTCGACCTGAGCCTGATCGTGGGTTGCCACCAGAACAGTGGTGCCATGTTGATGAAAGTCCTGGAACATATCGAGAATTTCCGTGCTCAAGGAACCGTCCAGATTGCCGGTCGGTTCATCGGCCAGAAGGATTTCCGGGGTATGGACAATAGCCCGGGCAATACCCACCCGCTGCTGCTCTCCTCCCGACAGGGTCGCCGGCATGTTGTGAATCCGGTTACCCAGACCGACTTTTTCCAGGGCAGCACGCACCCGGCTTTGAATCTGCTTGGCATTCACCCCGCTGACCTGCAGGGTCAGGGCGACATTGCTGAACACATCGCGATCCATCAGTAATTTGTGATCCTGAAAAACCACGCCGATGCGCCGCCGATAAGCAGGGATGTGGCGTTTTTTCAGGGTCGACACATCCACACCATTGACCATCAACGTACCGTGGCTCACATCTTCCAGACGCAGCAACAATTTCAGCAAGGTACTTTTGCCGGCTCCGGAAGGGCCGGTCAGCAAGGCCATCTGTCCAGTCGGAAGCTTGAGATTCAGCTCGCGGAGGACATGATGGCGACCGGGATAGTGCTTGGTAACATTGATGAATTCAATCATGACTTCGACTCCGCGAAGAGAGCATCCACAAAAGACTCGGGATCAAAGGGGCGCAGATCGGCCACCTGCTCACCCATGCCGATATAGCGAATCGGAATAGGCAGGGCCTTGGCAATAGCGGCCACCACCCCGCCCTTGGCGGTTCCATCCAGCTTGGTAATACAAATACCGGTCAGGCCAACAGCCTCGTGAAACTGCTGGGCCTGATTGAGAGCATTCTGTCCGGTGCCGGCATCCAGCACCAGCCAGATCTGATGGGGAGCATCCGGATCCTGCTTGCCCAGTACCCGCTTGACCTTTTTAAGTTCTTCCATCAAATGGTTCTGGGTGTGCAGACGGCCGGCCGTATCGGCTATGAGCAGATCGGCGTCCCGGGCGCGGGCGGCGGTAAAGGCATCAAAAATCACCGAGGCACTATCGGCGCCGGTTCCCTGGGCAACCACCGGCACCTGTACCCGCTGGCCCCATCCTTGTAATTGCTCCACCGCTGCCGCCCGGAAGGTGTCACCCGCAGCAAGTACCAGGGAAAAACCCTCGGCTTTCCAGCGCGCGGCGAGTTTACCGGTAGTCGTGGTTTTTCCCGCGCCATTGATGCCGACCATCATCAGCACCTGGGTTCGGCCTTTTTCCGGCGCCCAGGTTTCGGCGCGGGGTTGCAGAATGTCCAGCAGGGCACTGCGCAGGGCTTTTTTGAGTACGGCGGGGTCTGTCAACTCTTTGCGACGAACTTTTTCAGTCACGGCCAACATGATTTCCCGGGTCGCCGCTGAGCCCAGATCGGCCTGCAAAAGCAGGGCTTCTAGATCTTCCAGCAATTCATCGTCGATGACTTTCTTACCGAGAACGAGTCGGCCAACACCTTCTGTCAACTGTTCCCGACTGCGACTCAGGCCCTCGCGCAGACGTGCAAACATACTTTTGGGGGCATTGGTGGAGGGAACACTGCCCTCTACCGGCTGGGGCAACGTATCCGCTGCAGGTACGTCCGTTATGGCTTCTGCTGCTGGTTCTGGCAGCGATGACGAAGAAAGATCGTCTTCCGCTTCTGGTGATTGGTCCGCTGGCTCCGCTTCTTCGCGAACAGCATTTTCGAAAGCTTCTTCAACCTCCTGGGGAATGGCAGGGCTTTCAGCAGCCTTGCTCTGTTCCTCCGGAGAAGGGCTTTTGTTACGCTTGAACCAGTTAAAAACCATCGAGTTTGCAGAACCTCAAATATCATGATCTATGGCATTATCCACCGAAGCCGCCTGCCGAACAATGCACAGGCACAAATCCCCTGTTATGCGGGCAAATCCCGGCGGGGATCTGCATGACGGTGCGGATTATAGCGGGGCGTTGTCGGGGGCGCAGCTTGCTGACTCCTTCCGGGCCCGGCGTCAGGCCCACCCCGGGAATCGTTCGGGAACGCCTGTTTAACTGGTTGGGGGGAGCGGTTGCCGGAGCGCGGGTACTGGACCTGTTTGCCGGCAGCGGCGCCCTGGGCCTGGAGGCCTGGTCACGCAATGCCGGAGAAGTGGTTTTTGTGGAAAAAAATCCGCAACATCGCACTCTGTTGTTACGCAACCTGCAGGCCTGCGGGATGGCCGAGAGCCAGTTGGCCGGCAAGGATGCGCTGGTTTATCTGCAGCAGGATCCCCGCCCCTTTGATATAGTGTTTGCGGACCCGCCCTTTGATCAGGGTTGGCCCCGCCGTCTGGCCGGTGCGTTGCGTACCACGGCCACCTTCCCCACCCCTCGCTGGCTGTACCTGGAAAGCTCGGCAGCCGAGCAATGGCAGGAAGCAGACATTCCGACCGGCTGGCAAACCTATCGGCACGGCCATTGTGGCGAGACCTTTTATACTTTGTACTGCAAGCAGCAGGAGAATATGGACAAGGCATGAATAGCTCAACCCAGCCAAGACGCATCATTTATCCCGGCACTTTTGATCCCATCACCCACGGGCACGAAGATCTGGTGCGCCGTGCCGCCCTGCTATTTGATGAAGTCGTGGTCGCCATCGCGGCGGAAACACCTAAAAATCCCATATTTTCTTTAGAGGGTAGGGTCGCTCTGGCCCGGGAAACACTGGCTGGCATACCGGGAGTCCGGGTGCGTGCTTTTTCGGGTTTGCTGATTCATCTCCTGGAGGAAGAAAAAACCCACCTGATTTTGCGGGGCCTGCGGGCCATTTCGGATTTTGAGCACGAGTTTCAGCTGGCTTCCATCAATCGACGCATGGATGCCCAGATTGAAACGCTGTTTTTGATGACTTCCGACCAACATACCTTCCTTTCTTCCAGCCTGGTCCGGGAAATCAGTCGCCTGGGCGGCGATGTCAGCGCCTTTGTCCAGCCTGCCGTGGCCCAGGCCCTGAAACAGCAGTTCAGTGACAGGGTGGACCACCCTCCTTCAGGAAAGTAGAATATAGAATTGGTCCAAGGAGTAAGGCATGTCTCTGCGTATTGATGACAACTGTATCAACTGCGATGTCTGTGAACCCGAATGTCCCAACAGCGCCATCAGCATGGGTCCGCATATTTATGTGATTGATCCCAATCTCTGTACAGAGTGTGTGGGGCATTACGACACCCCCCAGTGCATGGAAGTATGCCCGGTTGATTGCATCAGCAAGGACCCCGAACATGCGGAGTCCCCCGAGCAATTGCAAGACAAGTTCCTGCAGCTTACCGGACAGGCCTGAAGGGTTCCCGAAGCAGGCTCAACAGAGGTGCAGAGTGGCGGTCCAGCCGGTCACTTTGCGCCTGTATTTCAGCAATATTCTGCTCCAGCTGCTGTACACGGGTGTCAATATTACCCATCGTCGTGGCAATATTCTGCAATGCATTCAGTTCATCTTCGGCATTCTGGTGAAAGAGCTGGAGCTGCTGGTTCATGACGGCCATGATTTCATCCACCCAGTTTTCGGCTTCGCGGCGGGTTTCCACGACAAAGTCCCGGGTGCGGCTGGCCACGGTCAGAAACGCCTTGCGCACCACCGCGCTTTGGGTATTTACCGCGATTTCCAGCATCATGCCAAAACGCTCATAGTTTTCCGACATATCCATTAATTCCGCGCGTCTGGGCATCATGGCATAGGGTACCGCTCGCAAGGGCGGCAGACGATAGCGCTTCTGCAATGCCTGGTATTCTTCGGCCACCATGGCCGATACTTTTTGCGCGCCCTCCAGAGCCCGGTCAAAGTGGGCAATGGCTTCACTGAAAAACTGCCGGAAGCGCTCCACAATCCCGGCGGTAGTCCAGGCCGAGAGCATTTCGGCCTTGGCATTGCTGATGACCAGGTCGAAGCTATTGGGCGCCAACGGAATCAACAACGCTTCTTCAACCGCCTGGCGGAACCGGGTTTTTTTCTCTTCAAACGCCTGCCGGTCAGCTTCAAAGTTTTTCAGCAGCAACTGATGCTGCTCTACCAGTTTAGGGATTTTTTCGGCGGTACGGTCCTTGAGGCTCTGCACACTTTCCATTTGTGCCAGTAACCGATGGCGCTGATCCTGAAGGATGTTTTTTTGATCGAGAACCGCTCTTTCGATCTGGGTCCGGCATTTATCCTTGATGGCTTGATGGCGTGCCGGAAGCAGTACGTCCACAATGGATCGTTCCAACTCGGCCATGCCACTGCGTTGCAGCAGATCGGCGTCCTGACGGATGCGCGCCACCAAGCCTTTCTGGCCGGACACCGGAATAACCTGGGCGGGACTGATCCGCAAGCGGGTCGCGGTATTTTCCACCTGCCGGGCAATTTCCTGTTGAATATCGTCCCAGTCTCGCAACTCGTCCCAAAGGGCATCAATTTTGTTCAGGAGTACAATTTGTTTTTGATGGGCATTGCGCAGCAGATACTGGTCCCAGATCATTAGATCGCTTTGCGTCACCCCGGTATCCGCCCCCAACAGAAAGACGATGGCGTCGGCGTCGGCCAGCATACTGAAAGTCAGCTCGGGTTCCGCACCAATCGCATTCAGGCCGGGTGTATCCAGCACGGTCAGGCCCGCATCCAAAACCGGATGGGCCAGATAAAGAATGGCATGCCGCCAGCGGGGAATCAGCACCTTGCCCAATCCGCAGGAAGGGCAGACGGTACGCTCGCGACTTTTAGGGGTCCGATTCAGGGGCGGACAAAGACCGATGCGACGGGCATCTTCTACGGCTACGCAGACGGTTTCCGTCAGATGCGCCAGAGACTCGGAGCGCTCTTTTTTGTCCTCCAGGGACAAGGGAAACTTGCGCCAGGCACTACCCGCTTTTTTGAGCTTTTCAATACTGACATCCAGACTGCGACTGGCTATGGGCAAAAGCTGCAGTCCGGGACGTCCCTGGGGCGCTCCGCGAATTTCCACGGGACACATGGTGGTCTGACCGGAACTGGAGGGCAGAAGCCGTTGCCCCATGTCGGAAAAAAACAGGGCATTGATTAGTTCGGTCTTGCCCCGGGAAAATTCTCCGACAAAGGCGATGCGCAAACTGTCCTGTTCCGTATCATAAGCCAGGGTTTCCAATTGCAGCATTGTGCCACTGGGCAGCAAGCCCAGATCGGCCGTGAGTGCTGCCATTTCATGCAGGCCGCCAACCAGATCTTGCCGCCAACGATTTAACGCCGAAAGGCCTTCCAGAATGGGGGATTGGGTCATCGACTGCGCAGCGCTCATTATTCACTCCCTGGTTTTAATGCTGACAATGGGAACAATAAGTCGTTGCCCGCCCTCCGATGCGTATTCCCTGCAAGATTTTTCCGCAGCGGATACAGGCTTGTCCTTCTCGTCCGTATACCGCCAGAGATAGTCGAAAATAGCCGTTTCTGCCATCCGGTCGGGTAAAATCCCGCAGCGTGGTGCCGCCCTGCTGAATCGCCGCCTCCAGCACCCTGCGCACTGCTTCGGCCAGACGCCGGTAGCGCTCCAGTGAAATCCGCCCGGCCGGACGGCAGGGATCGATGCCCGCGTCAAACAGGGCCTCATTGGCGTAAATATTCCCCACACCCACCACCAGATGGGCATCCATCAAAAAAGCCTTGACCGGAATCTGGCGCTGGCGGCTGAGGGCGTAGAGGTAATCTCCGGAAAACTCCGGCCCCAGAGGTTCCAGCCCTAGGCGGGAGATCAGCGGGTGGGCATCGGCGGCTTCCAGCCAGCACAATACACCAAAACGCCGGGGATCATGAAAGCGCAAGCAGATGTCCTGGGTGAACAGCAGGTCCACATGATCATGCTTGACTACCGGGGTTTCCCGGGGGAGTACCCGCAAGTGACCACTCATACCCAGATGCACCAAAATGCTGCCACTATCGAGATCCAGCAGCAAATATTTGCCGCGCCGGCGTATTTGCCGGAGCGGCTGACCGGCGATGCGGGCATCCAGATCAGGATTTACGGCGAGACGCAGACGTGGTTCACGGACAATGGCCCCCTGCAGGGTTTTTCCGACGAGGTGGGGACTGATACCCAAGCGGGTGACTTCCACCTCTGGCAGTTCAGGCATGATTCGGACTCCTGGCGGTCGTCACCCGTTCCCGGCCGGCGATGTCCGCATGGGTCTGCGCCTGCTGAAACTCCTGGGCGTGCAAGACCTTGCGCACGGCAGCCCCCTGTTCCCAGCCATGCTCCAGGAAAATTTGACCGCCGGGATGCAAGTGCTTCCCGGCACCCTGAATGATGCTTTCCAGACACTCCAGGCCACTGGGTCCGGCCACCAGCGCCGCCAGGGGTTCATGCTGCAGTTCCGGCAAATGGGGGTCGGCACTGGCAAGATAGGGCGGATTGGACACGATCAAGTCAAAACGCAGGGTCGGATCCAGGGGCGTGAACCAATCCCCTTCCAGCCACTCTACCTTTGCCCCCAGTTTCTCGCCATTGCGCCGGGCCACGGCCAGTGCCTCCGGACTTTGCTCCACCGCAAAAACCCGGGCCTGGGGTCGGGCCACGGCCATTGCCAGAGCCAATGCGCCAGACCCCGTACCCAGATCCAGAATCTGCAGGGTATTATCTCCAGCAGTTTCCGCCAGCGCCAGATGGATCAGCAACTCGCTATCAGGACGTGGTATCAGGACGGCCGTATTCACCTCCAGATCCAGCCCGTAAAAAGACCATTCACCCAGACAGTAAGCCAGAGGCACGCCCCGTAGGCGTTCATCCAGCCGCTTTTGCAAGCCATTTTTCTGATCAGAACTCAGGAATTGATGGGCATTGACCAGCAACTCGGCAGGGCGCAGCCCCAGACTCCGGGCCATCAGCCAGCGGGCTTCCTGGGCGGGCTGATCGGACACTGTCGCCAACTGCGCACTCATCCAGCGTTGGTACTCCTGAAAACTAGTCATCACCCAGATTTTGCAGCAAATCGGCCTGGTATTCCTTGATCAGGGGTTCAATGACCGCATCGAGATCTCCCGCCAGAATGGCTTCCAGCCGGTAAAGGGTGAGATTGATGCGATGATCGGTCAGACGCCCCTGGGGAAAATTGTAGGTGCGAATCCGTTCGGAACGATCCCCCGAACCAATCAGCAGACGCCGGGTTTGGGCGGCACTGCTCTGCTGCTTTTCCTGTTCCATTTCCAGGAGCCGGGCTTGCAGCAAGGCCATGGCCCGGGCGCGGTTCTTATGCTGGGAACGATCTTCCTGGCAGGCCACCACCAGACCTGAAGGGATATGGGTAATCCGGATGGCCGAGTCAGTCTTGTTGATATGCTGACCACCAGCGCCACTGGCACGAAAAGTATCAATGCGCAGATCTGCCGGGTTGATGGTGATTTCACTGACCGTATCCACTTCCGGCAATACCGCCACCGTACAGGCAGAAGTATGGATGCGGCCCTGGGCTTCGGTTTCCGGCACGCGCTGGACCCGATGCCCACCGGATTCAAACTTGAGCCGGGAATAGGCACCGCGTCCACTGATTTCCAGCACTGCCTCCTTGTAACCGCCCCGCTCGGATTCCGAGGCAGACAACAACAGTACCGTAAAACCCTGATTTTCGGCATAGCGGGTGTACATGCGCAACAGGTCTCCGGCAAAGAGGGCCGCCTCTTCCCCGCCTGTACCCGCGCGAATTTCCACAAAAACATTGCGCTCATCATTGGGATCTTTGGGTAACAGGCGCAAGCGTAAGGATTCTTCCAGGGCCTCCAGATCATGCCGTGCAGCGGCCAGTTCATCATGAGCCATTTCCCGCACATCGGGGTCCCGTTCGTCCAGCAGCATTTTTTCGGCTTCGTCATGATCCCGCTGACGTTGTTCGTGGCGACGCAACAAATCGAGTATGGGGCTGATTTCGCCCAGCTCACGGGAAAGTGTCTGAAAGCGCTGGGCGTCATTGAGCAAATCAGGGCTGGCCAGCATTTGGCTCAATTCTTCAAAGCGGAAGGCCAATTGCTCCAGCTGGCCCTGCAAGCGCGGGCTGAGACTCATCCTTCGGCGTCACTGAGATGAAACAGAATATCCAGAGCAGCGACCAGACTCTCATTGGTGGCTTCCTGACAGGGTTGCCGCAGGGTCGCAATGGGGTCATGCAGGACTTTATTCATTAAGGCTTTGGAAAAGGCGTCGAGGACCGCGTGAGGATCCTGACCCTGATCCAGGTAGTGCTGGAAACGCCGCACTTCGTCTTGACGACGTTCTTCGACGTGATCGCGCAAACGGCGGATGGCCGGAACCACGTCGAGACTTTCCCGCCACTGCTGAAATTGACTGACTTCATCGGCAATAATCAGTTCAGCGGCTGCAGCGGCTTCGCGCCGGGCGCGCATTCCCGCCTGGGCGATATCATTCAGATCATCCAGGGTGTAGAGGTAACACTTTTCAATGCTTTCCACCTCGGGGGCAATATCTCTGGGCACCGCCAGATCCACGAGCATCAAATCACCACGTTCACGCTGGGCCATGACGGCCGATACTGCCTCCCGACTGACGATGGGCTGGGTACTGGCCGTGCAGCTCACCACCACATCCACCTCATGGAGCAGGCTGGGGATCATTTCCAGCGCATGGGCATTACCGGCAAACTTGCTCGCCAGTTGTTCTCCCCGTTCCGGGCTACGATTGGCGACGGAAAAAGTGCTGACACCATGCTCGCGCAAATGGGTGGCGACCAGTTCGATAGTATCTCCGGCACCAATCAGCAATACCGAACGGCCTTCCAGGCCACCCAGCAACTGCTTGGCCAGACTGACCGCCGCATAGGCCACACTGACCGGTGCAGAACCAATCGCCGTTTCCGAGCGCACCCGTTTGGCCACCCGAAAAGTCCAGTGCAGCAGACGATTCAGTACCGGACCCGCCGAAGCCGTATCCGCAGCCACCTGATAGGCGTCTTTCACCTGCCCCAGAATCTGGGGTTCGCCAATGATCATGGAATCCAGGCCGCAGGCTACCCGAAACAAATGACGAACGGCTTCGGCATCGCTGGAGTGGTACACATGCCCATCCAGGGAGCGGGGATCAATTTGATGGAAAGCACTCAGCCAATTCTGCAGTGCCTGACGATTCAGGCCATGACCACCATGGACGTAAATCTCGGTGCGATTGCAGGTAGACACAATCAGCGCTTCCTTGGCGAGCCCCTGATCGAGTAGATCACGATGGGCCACAGCCAGAGATTCCGGAGAAAAGGCAACCTTTTCCCGAACCGCAATCGGAGCCGTATGATGACTTAAACCAAAACAGAAAATGGCAGCAACCGTCCCTGCAGAGCGACGTTGGAGGGGCTGAATTGTCGCCGACCGCGCTCAGGATTGCAAGCCGCTTCGCCAGCAGTTATTGTGCCTGCTGAAATGGGTTGATCCGGAGCATGAGGGCATGAGGAGTAAGCTGGGCGCTATGGTCGCAGGAGTACTGCTTGGCCTCATCGCCGGAAAAGCCCTGGCCGATACCAGCAGCGCGGGAATGACCGGCGAACAGTTGTATTACCTGCTGGTCGCCGAATTTGCGACCACCCAAAAAGAACCCAGGCTGGCCATACCGGCATGGAACGAGGCCGCCAAACTCGCTCCTGAAGCCAATGTGCTGGAACGTGCCACCCAGGTCACCGCCCGCTTTGGTGACTTTGACGACGCCCTGAAGCTGGTCAAGCACTGGCGGGAGCTGGCGCCGGACAGCGCCAAGGCTGACCAGTTCGAGGCTGCCCTGCTGCTGACCAAGGGTCAGGAACAACAAGCCATACAACTGCTCCAGGCGACACTGGCACGCTTCCCCAATGATCCAAAAATCATTTTGCAACTCTCCGAATTACTCATTGCCCACGGACAAAGCGGCGAAGCCCGGCGATTATTGACCGCTCTGGCAGACAAGGATCCCCATTCGGCCAGCGCCTATTACACTCTGGGCCGGATTGATCTGATGGAAAACAAGCCCGATCACGCTATCCCCTGGCTGGAGAAAGCCCTCAGCCTGCGCCCTGATTGGCAGGAAGCAGCCATTCATCTGGCGGAGGCCCTGCAAGCCACCCAAGGCCCGACGGTCGCCCTGCACAGCATCCAGTCTTTTACCGCCAGCCATCCCGATGCGACCCTGGCACATCAGTATCTGGCGGCTTTGTATCTGAAAATGGGAGGCCTGACCCAGGCTTATCGGCTGTATCAACAGATGGCCCGGCAAAATCCCGAAAATCCGGAAATTGCCTTGTCTCTGGGCATCATGGAAATGGAGCGACAGCATTGGCAAGCCGCCGAAAGCCAGCTCCAGCGCGCGCGCGATCTCGCCCCCCAATCTCCTGCGCCCATTTATTACCTGGGCAGGCTGTATGAGGCCCAGGGCCATTGGGCCGAAGCCCTGCAATGGTATCAGCGGATTCACTCCGGTCCCTTGTATTCCGATGTAGAACTTCGCAGCGCCCGGGTGGAATACCTGCTGGGGGATCACCAAAAAGCGCTGGATCATCTGCAAAAAATCGCAGCGGCACACCCTCAAGAGGTTCAGATCCCTCTGCTTCAGGCAGATCTGCTGCAAAGCAGCGGTCAGCCTCAGCAAGCCTTGCAGATTATCCAGAAAGCCTTGGAACATCTGCCAGACAGTGCCGAACTCTGGTATGCCCAGGGTGCCGTACAGGAACAACTTCAGGATTACCCGGCCATGGAGAAATCCATGCATCAGGTGATCCGCCTCGCTCCCGATAATGCCCAGGCTTACAATTTTCTCGGCTACAGCCTGGTAGAAAGAAATCAGGATCTGGCTGAAGCCGGCAAACTTCTGCACAAGGCCATTACTCTGGAACCGGACAACCCGGAAATTCTTGATAGCATCGGCTGGCTCCACCATCGCCAGGGCGACAATCAAAAAGCCCTGGAATATCTGCAAAAGGCCCATCAGGCCCTGCCCGACGACCCCGAACTGAGCCTGCATCTGGGACGCGTCCTGTGGGCACTGGGTCAATATCAGAAAGCCCGCGACGCCTGGCAACAGGCGCTGGATAAAAACCCCAATGACGCTTCTCTCCGCCAGGAACTTTCCCGCCAGCCATGAGATCAATTTTTCCTAAAATCCCTGCTCGGGCCTCGACCAGATCGTCCCTGCCCCGCTTTTTGGCGGGATCTCTTCTGGGGCTGATCCTGGCAGGCTGTGCCACTGTGACGCCCATCCACCCCGGCCCCTCCACCCTGCTCCCTACCAGCGAGCGTAATCAGGTGATTACCAGTCTGAAATACTGGCGGGCCAGTGGCGAAGCGGCTCTCAGCACGCCCAAAACCCATGAAAGCTTTGGCTTTCGCTGGGAACAATCCCCTCAGCTTCAGAAGCTGTCCATTTACGACCCATTGGGCAGAACCGTAGCGCGTATCACCGTAGATGCTACCGGAGCCCACCTGGAAACCATTAACGGCGAGCATCGCCAAGCCCAAAATTTGTCGACTCTGTTAGGCATGGTGCTGCATGTTTCCCTGCCCGCCCGGGAACTGCCGGACTGG
Source organism: Acidithiobacillus sp. TH-A117 (assembly GCF_057473465.1). NCBI lineage: Bacteria > Pseudomonadati > Pseudomonadota > Acidithiobacillia > Acidithiobacillales > Acidithiobacillaceae > Acidithiobacillus > Acidithiobacillus sp. TH-A117. The sequence continues at coordinate 52,981 of NZ_JBYCKQ010000033.1, read as the reverse complement.
ATGCTGGGCTTACCCGGCAACAGCAGTACCGTCATTAATAACGCTGCAGGATTGCCGCAAATCCTCCGCAGCGGTCCCTGGCAGGTGCATTATCTACACTATGCTCCAGTCGGTGGACTGACCATGCCGCAATTATTACAGGCCAATGGTCCCGATGGCATCGCTTTGCGCATGGCTATTACCCACTGGCAAATGGGCCGTAGCGCGCAGCCATGAACATCAGCTATCCTGCCCCGGCCAAATTGAACCTGATGCTCCGGGTCATTGGCCAGCGCCCTGACGGCTACCATGAACTCCAGACGGTTTTTCAGTTCATTGATTTGGCCGATCAGTTGCAATTCAGCTCACAGCCACCGGGGCATTTTTCCCGCACTGGCGGCGCTGAAGGCGTCAGTGAAGCCGATGATCTCACCATTCGTGCCGCCCGATTGCTGATGGAAAGTGCCGGCATCCGTGAAGGCGTCCATATTCACATGCACAAGGTGCTGCCGCTGGGGGGGGGGATTGGCGGCGGTTCCTCCGATGCGGCCAGTACCCTGATCGTGCTCAATCGCCTCTGGCGCACCGGTTATAGCCGCGAAGAATTGATGACCTTGGGAAAACAATTGGGCGCCGATGTGCCGATTTTCATTTTCGGGCGTAGCGCCTGGGCGGAAGGCATCGGTGAACAGTTAACCGCTCTGGAGAATCTGCCCGAATCCCATTATGTTCTCTTGCATCCCGGCATTGCGGTCAGCACCCGGGAAATTTTTACGGCGCCAGAATTGACACGACAGCACCCGCCCAGCACAATAGGCGCGTTTCTCGGCGGGGCCATGAACAACACCCTCGAAAGCACCGTATGTACCCGTTACCCGGAAGTCGAACTTGCCATTCACTGGCTGCACAGCCAGAGTTTGCGGGATGTTCGTTTGACGGGCAGCGGTGCCTGTGTTTTCGGGGTTGCCGAAGATGCTGAAAGTGCCCGGAACATCGCCAGTCAGGTGCCTCCATCGTGGCGGTCCTGGGCGGTCAAAGGGTTAAATCAGCATCCCTTGTATGATCCTGCCGAGCATTGATTTAGTGGGGCGTAGCCAAGCGGTAAGGCACCGGATTTTGATTCCGGCATTCCCAGGTTCGATCCCTGGCGCCCCAGCCAAATTGTCCTCGGACTGTTTTGCCACCTGCTAAGAGAGAATGACATCACATGGCCCATGGCAACCTTATGGTGTTCAGTGGAAACGCCAATCCTGTACTGGCTGCCCAAGTGGCCCGCTTTCTGCAAATCCCCCTGGGTCGCGCTGAAGTCAGCTCTTTTAGTGATGGCGAAGTGTTTGTGGAAATCCTGGAAAATGTGCGGGGGCGGGATGTATTTGTGCTCCAGCCTACCTGCGCACCCACCAACGATCATCTCATGGAATTACTCACCATGATTGATGCCCTGAAGCGTGCTTCTGCCAATCGCATCACTGCGGCCATGCCCTATTTCGGCTATGCCCGCCAGGACCGCAAATCCCGTTCGCGGACGGCCATCACCGCCAAACTGGTGGCCGACCTTATTACCAGTGCCGGCGCCAACCGGGTGTTGACCATGGACCTGCATGCTGATCAGATTCAGGGATTTTTTGATGTGCCTGTGGATAATATTTATGCCTCACCCATCCTCCTGGGAGATATCTGGCGCAAAAGCTATCCAGAGCTGATTGTGGTCTCCCCCGATGTGGGTGGTGTAGTCCGTGCCCGGGCCATTGCCAAACGTCTCGAAGTAGATCTGGCTATCATCGACAAACGCCGCCCCCGTCCCAACGAGTCCGTAGTCATGAACATCATCGGCGATGTGCAAGGTCGCACCTGCGTACTGGTTGATGACATGGTGGATACCGCCAACACCCTTTGCGAGGCAGCCCATGCGCTCAAAGCCCAAGGGGCGGTCAAGGTCTGTGCCTATTGTACGCACCCGGTGCTGTCTGGCCCGGCCATGGAACGTATTGCCCGCTCCGAACTGGATGAACTGGTCGTGACCGATACCATCCCTCTCAGCAAAGAGGCTCAGGAGAGTCCCAAAATCCGGGTACTGTCCGTCGCCGAACTGATGGCTGAAACCATCCGTCGTATTGCCGAAGAAGATTCCGTCAGCTCCCTGTTCATGGATTGATCCGGGTTTTTCGCCTTGCGGCGAGGCCCTTCCCGTTGTATTATCTCGATTCATTATTATGGTGGCTGTAGCTCAGTCGGTAGAGTCCCGGATTGTGATTCCGGTTGTCGCGGGTTCGAGCCCCGTCAGCCACCCCATATAAAATCACTCAAATCTCATTGGCAAATATTTTCATCTGGCGATTTGATCCTTGAAGTAAAATCAGACATCTTGCAACCAAACGCAGGCAAGCAGAGATATTGATGAACAAAACCTCTGCATCTATACCTCGCTAACTAGAACTTTGCAGAAACGCTAAAGTAAACCAGTCTCGGTGCCCCCGCATAACCAACCAGGGCTCCTGCACCTAGAGGCCCGAATTGCCCAGAACTACCGCTATCCACCTGCACATACCTATTATATTTTCGGCCTAGCAGGTTCATGATTTCCAGCTTACTGCTGACGTACTTCATCCCCATAAGGTGCACCGGCACTTTCGCACCTAAAGAAAAATTCACCAAGGTGAACGCCGGCATTTTGATATCTGGAGATGGTGCATTCGTAATAGAGTCAAACACCGCCTGCGGGCCAGTGTACGTCATCCACAACCGGGGCTCTAAATCTATCCCTGCGATGTAGTTCTGGGTATATAATCCCACATTGGCCGTTTGCGCTGGCACATAAGGCAGGGGCAAACCACTGTATGATTTTCCACCTTGCAATGTATAATTGGTAAAATTTGCTTTCTCAAAGCTCAGGTTGCTAAACAGATGCAACCAATATACCGGTTCATCTTCTAAAGAAATATTCACGCCATCATAATCGGAAGTTCCCTGAGCATTGATAACCGAATTGTCAGGCAGCGTAATAGGTATAAACTGATTCGAAAAATGCAGAAAATACCAGTTCACACTCGCGAAGAAATTATGTAGATACGCGGCACTTTTCACATGAAATTTCATTCCAGCCTGGTACTCCTGACCCTTTTCCAGACTTAAAGCACTGGTTGGGATACTCTGAAATACGCCACCACCATCATCTGCTGCACCTGGCGTCTTGTACGCCACTGCATAACTGGCAAACAGCGCAAGATGATGAGTCGCTCTCCAGTTAATCGCCAACGAGGGCTCTACTTGTTCATAGCTTTTGGAGGACGCAGGAAGACTGGCATCAGCACCCTTAGGATCCAGAGCACAGGCGCTCGGCGATTCTGCACACATGTTGGGGGTGTAGCGTGTTTGATAGCCTACGACGCGAACTCCAGGAGTAATGTCCAAAGACTTGATCGGTGAGATACGGTCCTGCAAATATGCCGCCAAAGCAGTTGAATCAAAGGTTTTATACAAATACGTTTGTTTAAAAGCTGCTGAAGGATCATAAGTACCGTAAGGAAAATTATTATTTTCCACTGTATAGCGTTCATTGATAAAGTACCCACCGTACTCCAGTTCATTCCAGGGCAGATGTGTCACAAAGCTCAGCTTGTCTCCATAAGCATTAGTGTGTGGAGTATAATACTCATAATCTTCCGGAAAGAAGCGACTAATCTGATAATGCAAGCGATCACCATGACGAAACCACAGCATGTTGTGCAGTTCAGTATGCGCACCAATATCAACATTGATTTTTTGATAAATCATCCATAAGGTATTACTATCGTCCTTATATGGTAGTGCCCGATAAAATCCGGACGTTTGTTGACTATAGAGTGGACCAGGAATAGGTTTTTTATGTACATCCTGCCCATTGATAGTAATACCTTCAATCGGGTAAAGAAGCTGCATAAAGGGTTTGTAAGACTGCCCTTTTGCCAGATAGGCGCCCAGGCTCACATTACCATTTTTAAACGATTTCACCCCTTTGAAATACCAGGCATAACTGTAACTCGACATATTACTACTGCCGAACGGTCTGACAATCGAGCCCGCTGGAGCGCTCAAGTAACTGTTCCCGGAGCTTGATCCACCCCCGATTACTGCAGCAAAGCCGTCGTGCTCGCCAGTGTTGATGGCGAAGTGAATATTCTTGAAATCATAACTTCCATAGGACATGCCAATGTTTCCACCCGCTTTTTTGGTGGGTTGCAGGGGGATGTAGTTGATAGTACCGCCGATACTATTGTACCAGCGGTTTTCCGGATTGCCGGGTCCGTAAGTGAGTTGAATGCCACTAATCAGCGATGATTGGTTCACATCGGGAGAAGCCCATAATCCAGTGGCCAGATTGGCCATAGGTACACCATCGAAAGTCGTGGCGATACTCCCATCGTCAATTGCACCACCAGGTATGTGCCAACCCTGTTTGACACCATTGATACTAATCTGGGTTTTGCCGCCGCCTGTGGCCGTATAACCGCTGATCACATTAACCCCTGGCGCCATACTTAACATTTCATTACCGGACGCCCCCGGGCCTGCTGCTTCAATCTGCTTTCTACCAATGACTTTCTCGGCCAGACCCGATCGAAATATCTGGCGTTTACTGGGAACTGCTGATTTTTTAGCTACATAAACTGAGGAACCATCCGCTTTGGATACTTCCCCTATATTTAAAGCATGGTCGTCTACCGCACTTTGGGTGGGTGCGGTAACAAGCTCAGCAAGAGAGGTATCGGAGTGCAACGCGCAAAGTGCGAGTAACAGGCTGGTTGTTACTCGCGAAATATTTTTTGCTGTCATACGCATGTCCTTTGGCAACGATTGAATTGAACAAGGAACAGAAGTATAGACATGTAATATGACAATACGATTAAGCTTTGATGACAGAATGATGACACTGCCAAAATTCTCAGATGATCATATATCTTCTTATTGTGAACATTTATGATTACAAATAAGGGGCACCATCAGAGGTACTGCCGGTTAGAGAATGCCAAAACAAAGGCCCCGGCAGAAACCCGCCGGGGCCTTTTCACATACACTACAGCGATAAATTACTTCATCATCGCCTTTTTGAACATGCGCTCTACCTTCTCATTGGCTTCTTCAGCCTTCTGGTTGGCAGCATTGGCAGTGCTCATGGCCTGATCAGCCGTGCTCTGCGCGGCATTGGCCTTGCTCAGGGCGTCGGTAGCCGTGCTCTGCGCGGCATTGGCCTTGGCAAGAGCCTCGTTGGCGGTGGACTGCGCGGCGTCAGCCTTGGCAGAAACCTTGGCGAGGTCAGAACTGGTAGCGCAACCGGCCAGGCCCAAGGGCAAAATCAGCGCAGTTACTTTCAAAGCGGTGGTGAACTTGCTCATAGCAGTCTCCTTTGTTGGGTTGGAAAACGAGCAGAGGAATAATAGCCAAAAAAACAACAATACGCTAGTACCATTTATGCTATTACATTGTACTGGCCGCATTTTGACTGCAAAACCTGCAACCCCCTGCTTCGGACATCGCCAACCACCACGCAAGCATATGTTCTTAAACAATTAAAATTATCTTCTTGATTTTTCCTTTATTTTTTATAAAATATTGTTCCGTTTGATGATTTGAGAAAGAAGTCCTACTCAAAATCGGAGATATGCATGATTAAAAGCCTATCCACCGGCGTGGGGGTCGCCCTGATAGCTTTGCTTTTACCCAATGCTCTGGCCCTGGATCCTTCCGGATTGCCTGCCGGCATACTCACGCAGATCGTTCAAAAAAAGCTCGCCAGGACTGATCCTGCCCATCCAGATGCTCTGGAAAATACAGGAGATCAGCCGCATCAACAGACAGCAACCCCTGACAGCCCTGGAGATGGAGCGCTGATCGCCCGCCATCAGGTTTTTTATTTGCGCCGGGTGACGGCATATAATGCCCTTCCCAGCCAAACCAATGGAAATCCAGGGATGTCCGCCTGCGGACCCACTCGCCCGGGTCAGATTGCCTTGTCTCCGGATCTTTTTCTACGTAGAAATGGCAGTAACCGCTGCGGTGAAAAAATCGACATCATTCTCCCCTCAGGCACCATCATTCATGGTGTGGTCTGGGATACCATGAGCCCACGCTTCCACATGGCTGCAGACATCCTGATGGGCAGTGTGCAACAGGCCCTGGATTTTGGGGTCAGGCAAGCCCGTCTACGCTTTGTCCACGCCTATCACAGCGCCGCGCACGGCGTCTGACCTTTTATTCAGAGGGGCCCGGCAGCCATCAGCGCCTCTATGTCGGCGATTTTCTTGGGAACCGATTGGGAAAGAATTTCCGGCTCGCCCGCAGTCACTACCACGTCATCTTCAATGCGAATGCCGATTCCCCGCCATCTTTCCGGCACGGATGGATTGGCTGGTGCGAAATACAGTCCCGGCTCAACAGTCAATACCATGCCTGGTTCCAGTGGCCGTGAGGACTTGTCGGCGCGACGATACTGCCCGACATCGTGCACATCCAGCCCCAACCAATGTCCGGTGCCATGCATGTAGAAAGCCTTGTAGGCGCCCTGCTCGATCAGCGCATCACGACTGCCGGTGAGGATTTTCAGGTCACGCAACCCATCCACCAGCACCTTGACGGCCTCATCATGATAATCAGAAACCGGACGACCCGCCCGCACTGCGGCAATTCCGGCTTCCTGGCCAGCCAACACGATTTCATAGATTTCCCGCTGGGCCGGACTGAACTGACCGTTGACCGGAAAAGTCCGGGTAATATCTCCTGCATAACCCGCAATCTCTGCACCAGCATCAATCAGGACCAGATCACCATCCCGTAATTCAGCATTATTTTCGGTGTAGTGGAGAATACAGCCGTTTTCACCGCCTCCGACAATGCTGGGATAAGCCACACTGGGTGAGCCCAGACGCCGGAAAACATGCTCCACTTCCGAACAGAGCGCATACTCCATCATTCCAGGTTGGCATTGGCGCATGGCATGCCGATGTCCGGCGCCACTGATGCCTACAGCAGCCCGCATACATTCCAGCTCAGTTGCGTCTTTTAATAACCGCATTTCGTGAATAAGGCTGCCGACATCAACAACCTCTTGAGGATAGCGTACACCTTGACGCGTTTTGCCTTTGGCCAGATTGCGCCAGTGCATCACTCTGGCATCAAAATCGCTGCTCTGGCCCATGGGATAGAACAACAACTCCCGATTTTCCAGCAACCCGGGCATCTGCTCGTTCAGGTCATGGATGGAATAACATTGATCCACCTGGCATTGACTGAGGGCTCCTTCCAGGCCCGCCCGCCGTCCATCCCAGGTTTCCCGGGCTGGGTCACGGGGGCGACAGAACAGGATCTGCTCTCCGTCAGGATGACCGGGAACCAGCACCAGTACGGCTTCGGGTTCATTAAAGCCAGTAAGGTACAAAAAATCACTGTCTCCCCGAAAGGGATATTGCACATCGCTGTTACGCTGCTTGGGAAGAGCGGTAGGAATAATCGCCACAGAGGCGTCATGCATTTTCTGCATGAGCTGGCGTCTGCGGGAAACATAATCGGGAGTAGGTAATTGGGTCATGGGGCATATCTCCTATGGCCCCATGATGCCACAAACGCGGTTGGGTTAAAAATAGTTACCCGTTACAAGCCGCAAAACGTGACTATCGGAGGTACATCACTGCATGCAATGGGCCCCGAGAACTAGTGCATGGCCGCTTCGACTTCCTTGGCAAAAGCCGGATCCGTCTGGGTCTGCTTGAGCATGTTCGAATACTCAGCAGCGCTCAGGTGATTACTCTCCAGCACCTTATCCACTTTTTGCATATAGGACCTTTTGACCGCATCCTGCTTTGCTTTACTGACGCCTTTCTGACTGATTTCAGCATGCGCCTGCTCATTCAACGGTTTGATCTGTTGCACCGCATGGGCAAAATCTTTCACCTGGGCAGGACTTGCCGCCGTGGCGGCAAAAGCCATGCTGCTGCCCAATCCCACAACACCCAACGCTGCCAGCACAAGACCGGAACGAAGGGACTGAATCAATGATTTCCGCATGCTATTTCTCCTCTTGGACAAGCAAAATAAACGACATATATCAGTATATTATGTGAACACTTGGCAAACATACAGTCGCTACCCTAACGGCTCCCAAGCGATTTTGCAAGCCGTCCCCATCACCCTAAAATGCGGCATCCATGGCGTCCCCGAGGCGCAACGCCGCAGTGATCCTGAAATTGTCAGGGGCCGGCAACTGATCACTGCGCGGCATTATTGCTCCGGTGAAACCCAGCTTGACGGCCTCACGAATACGTCCCTGGGCATCGGCCACAGGCCGCACTTCTCCTGCCAGACCCAATTCACCAAAAACCACCCGCCGACCTGTCAGTGCCTTGTTGCGAAAACTACTCAATAAAGCCATCGCCACCGCCAGATCCGCAGCAGGCTCATTGACCCGGATACCTCCGGCAATATTGACGAACACGTCCTGATCAAAAAACTGGGTATCCCCATGGCGGTGCAAAATTGCCAGCAGCAAGGACAAGCGATTGGGATCCAGGCCAATGGCCACCCGGCGGGGATTCGCCAGAGGGCTGGGGGTCACCAGCGCCTGCACTTCGACCAACAGTGGGCGGGTGCCCTCCTGGGTGGCCAGGACGACGCTGCCGGGCACTGGTTTTTCATGTTGAGAAAGAAACAGTTGGGAGGGGTTGGCGACCTCCTTGAGCCCCGCTTCCTGCATCTCAAAAACCCCTAACTCATTGGCGGCACCAAAGCGGTTCTTGATGGCGCGGACTATCCGGTAAGGACTGCCCGCTTCACCTTCAAAATACAATACAGTATCGACCATATGTTCCAGCACACGCGGGCCGGCAATGGCACCCTCCTTGGTGACATGCCCGACCAACCAGAGGGTCGTGGCGCTGGCTTTGGCAAAACGTACCAGACGCGCCGCACATTCCCGCACCTGGGCTACCGATCCGGGCGCGGATTGCAGACTGTCGGTGTACAGGGTCTGGATGGAGTCCACCAGCAACAAATCGGGTTTTTCTGCCTGGAGCAGGACTTCGAGGGCTTCCAGATGGTTTTCTGCCAGTACCCGCAGCGGGCTCCGGGCGATGCCAAGACGTTGCGCGCGCATAGCAACCTGGGCGGCAGACTCCTCTCCGGTCACATAGAGCACCCGGCTGTTCAGGCTCAGATGATGAGCAGTCTGCAACAGCAGGGTGGATTTGCCGATACCCGGCTCGCCGCCCAGCAATATGGCCGCCCCCGGCACTTGCCCGCCGCCCAGCACCCGGTCCAGTTCCTGCAATCCCGTTGTGCGACGGCCCAGATCTTCCAGAGGGACGGCATGGAGAAACTGCGGCGGGCTGGCATTACTGAAAGCTGTTTGCGCACGCAGACTGCTTTTTTCAACCCGCTGTTCCACAAAACTGTTCCAGGCACCACAATCCGGGCAGCGGCCCAGCCATTTGCTGCTGTTGCTGCCACAGTCCTGACAGACGAACACGTTTTTATCCCGGCTCATGGACCCAGCCTGCGCGGCACCCGCATCTGAATACGGCAACTCATTTCGTATGGAATGGTATCCAGGCTTGCAGCCATGAACTCCAGCGCAGGACCTCCGGCACCCATCAAATGCACCACGCTGCCAATATCTGCCTGAATATGGGTAATATCCACAAAGAGCATGTCCATACTGACCCGCGCCAGCGTCCGGGTGGGCTGGCCGGCCACTGTTACCGCTGTGTCCGTCCCCAACTGACGTGGATAACCATCTCCGTAGCCCGCCGCAACCACGCCGACCCGACAAGCCGCCGGAGCCTGCCAGGTGGCACCATAACCCAACCATTCACCCGCCTGGAGCTGACGCGTGGCGACAATCTCGCTGCGCCAGGAAAGTACGGGTTGCAGGCCGATATCAATCCCGTTCCGGTCGGCAAAAGGAGACAATCCGTAGAGCATCAACCCCGGACGCACCCAGTATTGATGGGCTGCGGGCAAGGCCAGAACAGCGCCGGAATTGGCCAGACTATGCTGCCCCAGTGTCTGCCCGGAAAAGCTCTGCAGCGCCTGGTCAAAAACCCCGATCTGTTGCGAATTAAAAGGATCTTCCGGATGATCCGCGCGGGCCAGATGACTCATCAGCCCCAATACCTGCCAGTGTGGGTAGGCCTGCAGTTTCGCGAAAATTTCCGCAAGGCCCTCGGGCGCAAAACCCAAACGATGCATTCCCGTATCCACCTTGATGAAAACCTGCAGGTCCTGCTGCGCCGCCCGATTTTCCAGCCAGCGTAACTGACGGTCTTCATGAATGACCAGCCAATATCCCCGTTCTGCAGCCACAGATACTTCTTCGGCGGCAAAGGGGCCGCCCAGCAGGCAGATGGGCTTGCCCAGATTCAAGGCATGGATGGTTTCGGCTTCTTCCAGGGAAGCCACAGCAAAGGCATCCACTCCGGCAGCCGCCAGGACCGGGGCACAGAGCTGCACATCATGCCCGTAGGCATTGGCCTTGACTGCCGCCATGATTCTGGAACGGGGCGCGTGGTCTCGGGCCACACGGAGATTATGGGCCAGAGCAGAGCGGGAAATTTCAGCGACAATCGGACGGGTCATGATCGTTATCATACCCCAAGGCAGGCTGAAAACCCGAGTAAAAATTCCGGAAAACGAAAAAGCTAGTGGGGGTAGTCGCCACCCGTCGGGGCATAATTTTCAAAGCGGGTGTACTCTCCGAAAAAGCTCATTCGCACGGTGCCGATGGGACCATTGCGCTGCTTGCCGATAATCACTTCGGCAATACCCTTCACTTCTTCGTTGTCCTTGTTGTACACCTCATCCCGATACAGGAACAAAATCAAATCGGCATCCTGCTCAATGGCGCCTGACTCGCGCAAATCCGACATCTGCGGCCGCTTTTCCGTCCGGTTTTCCAGACTGCGATTGAGCTGGGACAGGGCAATGACTGGAATGGCCAATTCCTTGGCGAGAGCTTTCAGGGAACGGCTGATTTCGGATATTTCGGCCACCCGGTTGTCTCCCCGGCCAGGAACCTGCATGAGCTGCAGATAATCCACGACAATCAGATCGAGGCCCTGTTCCCGCTTCAGACGCCGGGCCCGGGAACGCAAATCTGCCGGCGACAGGGCCGCCGAATCATCGGCAAAAAGCGGGGCCGTACCCAACTCGCCGATAGCGTGGGCCAATCTCGGCCAATCGTCGTTGCCGAGGGTGCCGTTGCGCAGCCGGTGCTGGTCCACCCGCCCCCGGGACGACAAGGCGCGCAAAACAATTTCGTCGGTAGGCATTTCCATGCTGAATACCAGCACGTTTTTACCCTCCACACAGGCCACATGCTCAGCAATATTCATGGCAAAAGAGGTTTTGCCCATACTGGGACGTCCCGCCACAATCACCAGCTGGCCGGGATGCATCCCGGAGGTTTTTTCGTCCAGATCGACGAAGCCGGTAGCCAGACCGGTAACGCCCTTTTTTTCGCGGGCGATAGCCTCAATACGGTCAATCACGGCGGGCAGGGCCTCTTTCAACTGCAAGAACCCTTTGCCAGCCCGCTGCTGGCCTTCGGCCAGACGAAAAACCCGACTTTCGGCTTCATCCAGCAGGGTATGGGCAGCCCGGCCTTCGGGTCGGTAGGCCAATTCGGCAATTTCCCGACCAACCCGAATCAGCTCACGCAAAACAGCCCGCTCCCGGACAATGCGGGCATAGGCCAGTACATTGGCGGCAGAGGGAGTTTCATTGGCGAGCAGAAGCAGATATTGAACGCCGCCCGCATCGGCGAGCTGTTCGTGATCCTGCAAGGTCTCGGACACCGTGACTGCGTCAACCACGCGCCCGGCGTTGAGCATATCGTGAATCGTCTGGAAAATCAGCCGATGACGACGTTCATAAAAATCTTCGGCAGCGACAGCTTCCATGACCTGATCCGCAGATTCCGGATCAATCAGCAGCGCGCCAATCACCGATTGCTCGGCTTCAATAGAATGGGGCGGCGCTTTTACACCAGCGCCGTAGTCATCCCCTTCATACAAGATCGCTGCCTCGACCGGTCAGAAAATCAGGCCCGCTCGACAAACACCATGACATCCAGCTCGACTTCAGGATGCAGATGGACCCGCGCCGGAAATTCACCAATCCGCTTGATGGGGCCGTCCACCAGGCGGATTTCGGTATGGGCCACTTCATGTCCCTGGGCCTTGAGAGCCGCACTGATATCATGCAAACCCACGGAACCGAACAGGCGGCCATCTTCACCCGCCTGCAGGGCAATTTTTACCACGGCCTCCGCCAGGGCGGCAGCGCGCTGCTGAGCAGCCTGCAGACGTTCCATTTCAACCTGCTCCAGGGCAGCCTTGCGCTCGGCAAATTCTTCCAGATTGCGCTGGTTGGCGACTACCGCCTTGCCCTGGGGCACCAGAAAGTTACGTCCATAGCCAGGTTTGACTTCAACCACATCGCCCAGACGACCTAATTTGTTAATCCGTTCCAGCAAAATCACTTTCATCTTCCAAATCCTCCCAAAAATCCTTGCAAAACGTTCCTCAGGAACGCGGTCTCAATAGTCTATGCCGCAAGTGGAACACCCGATCCAGCACCCCCAGCACACTCAGCACCAGCAGCAGCTGTGACAACAAAATCAGGACGATATACAGCCCCACCAGCGCCATTGCCGGCCAGCCCCTGGCCGCAAACCATAAATGCACAAAGCTCAAACCCTGCAAAAGGTACCAGGTTCCCAGCAGCAGCCCCAGATTCTGCAAAGGCCAGGCCCACGGTCCGTGCAACAGGCTGACACCCAGCAGGGTCGCCACCACCAGCCAGATCAGCCATCCCGGCAATTCCAGATTGCCGTAAACCCGTTGCGGCCGTTCCAGGCCCTGATACCGCTCTAACCAACGGCTGGCCAGCAGGGCTGCCAGCATCCACAGTAAAACCAGACCGGCAGCCGCGATCCCCGGCAACAGAGGCGCCATCCGCAACACGGCAGTCATCTGTGCATTGCTGATCTCCGCACTGAGCGGCTTCAGCATCTGCATCATCTGGGTCTGCCAGAATCCTGGCCCGGCTCCCAGCGGGACTACCCACAACATCAGCACCAGCGTCAGCAGAGAGAGGCCCATCAGCACCCAGACCACCCCACTCCACTGGGTATCCCAGCGCAGCCCCTCGCCCAGCAAACGGCCGGGCAGCCAGGCCACCAGGACAAACATCAGCCCAAACCAGGGGTTGAGGGTAAAGAGCATGCTGGCAATGCCAGCGATGACCAGTACCTCCAGGCTTTCCTTGCGACCTGCCTGCACCGTTACCAGCGCCACCAGGGCCACGCAGTTCAAAAACAGCGGCGCCGCCAGAAAGGGAACCAATCCGGCCAGACTGAACAGAACAGCAATACTTAAACCGGCTTGCCAGCGTCCGCTGAGAAACCAGCGCAGAACTCCACCCTGTGGCAGCGCCGTCACCGCTCCGTCAGTGCCTTAACGCACAACGTAGGGCAACAATGCCAGGAAACGCGCGCGCTTGATGGCGGTGGTCAACTGCCGCTGATACAAATTGCTGGTGCCGGTAATCCGGCTGGGGACAATTTTACCGGTCTCGCCCACATAAGCCTGCAAGGTTTTCAGATCCTTGTAATCAATTTCCTTGACGCCTTCCGCCTTGAAACGGCAGAACTTGCGGCGCCGGGTAAAATTGCCGCCACCGCGCTTGTCACCATCACCATCCCGATCTCTATCCCGATTAAATGCCATCTTGTCTGCTCCTTGAATCAGGCCGTCTCAACGGCTTCATTGTCAATGCTTTCACTTTCTTCGTCGTCAGTTTCAACGCGCTCACGCCGGTCATTTTCATCACGGGCCAAGAAGGAAGCTTCTGTCACCGCTTCTTCGCGAGCCAGAATCAGATGCCGCAATACGGCGTCGTTGAAACGGAAAGCATCTTCGACTTCAGCCAGAGCCGTGCCGCTGCATTCGACATTCATCAGCACATAATGGGCCTTGTGGGCCTTTTTGATGGGGTAAGCCAGCTGCCGACGGCCCCAATCCTCCAAACGATGAAAACGACCGCCATCGGCTTCGATCATGCCGCGATAGCGTTCAATCATCTGGGGAACTTGTTCACTCTGATCAGGATGGACCAGAAACACGATTTCATAATGACGCAAACGTTGCTCCTTATGGTTCACTGCGGAGTCCGGACGCCCATCGTCCGAACAAGGAGTAAAAATTGGTGAGGGCGTATTCTAATACGCGGCGTGGGAAAAACAAGAGCTTAACTGGATATTTCGGCAATTTCCCGCACATAGTGGGCGCGCTCGGCCGTTGGCAGTGGCGTTCCGGCTGTTCCCGCCAGGGATGCCAACCGTGCTGCGCCAGCCCTTATCCCCTGATTTTGCAGATGGGCAATGGCCATACGAGCACCGTCAGGATCATTGCAAACCAGCAGCAGATCGGCGCCGGCCTGCTGCGCCGCATCCACCCGCGCGGTCATTGCACCTGCCCCATGAGCTCCGCCCATACTCAAATCGTCACTGACAATGACCCCTGTGAACCCCATCTCTTGCCGCAGCACGTCCTTGAGCCAGACACTGGAAAAGCCCGCAGGATTTTCGGAGTCCACCTGCGGATACAGACAATGGGCAGGCATAATGGCTGGAAGCCCCGCCTGGATCAAGTCCCTGAAAGGGCGCATATCCTCCTCCAGGGCGCTACGCGGCCGCTCATCCCTGGGCAAATCATGATGGGAATCGGCTGCTACGCCGCCATGACCAGGAAAATGCTTGCCCACCCCCTGCAAACCAGAATCAGACATCCCCTGCCAGAGACGCTTGGCAAGGGCCGCTACCCATGCGGGATTGCGGTGAATGGCCCGATCACCGATCACCCGGGAAACACCGCGATCCAGATCCAGGCAAGGGGTAAAACTGAAATCCACGTCCAGCGCCCGTAATTCCGCACCGAGCAGACGCCCCCAGCCATAAGCCAGGGATTGGGCACTTTGCAGCCCCTGCTGCTCAGCCCGGTAGCCCAATCTGGCCATGGGCGGGAAACGGGTCACCCCCTCCTTGAGACGCTGTACCCGGCCGCCTTCCTGATCGATGCCGATCAGCAGCGGCGGGCTGCGCAGGGCATGGATATCCTGACAGAGCGCTTGGACCTGGCGGGCATCCTGACAGTTGCGGGAAAAGAGAATCACGCCGCCGACGGCCGGTTCGCAGAGCATCTGCCGCTCTTCCGGCATAGGCTGCAGGCCGGCGATATCCACCATCAGGGGACCACGCGGCATGATTCGTTCAGTTCCGGGGGGCATCCTGGGAGTTTCCGCTCGTC
This sequence comes from Acidithiobacillus sp. TH-A117, assembly GCF_057473465.1. Taxonomy (NCBI): domain Bacteria; kingdom Pseudomonadati; phylum Pseudomonadota; class Acidithiobacillia; order Acidithiobacillales; family Acidithiobacillaceae; genus Acidithiobacillus; species Acidithiobacillus sp. TH-A117. Next base: position 37,670 of record NZ_JBYCKQ010000033.1, on the reverse strand, counting down.
GGCTGTTCTGTTGCTTCGCCGGTTTCCTGCGCTTGGGCCTTGGCCTTGCTGCCCTCCTTGTCTGCGTCTTCCTGCTGGACCAGCTCCATGTCCGGCGACATGGAAATCGGCAGCTCAATGCGCGGCGGCTGACTGGGAATACCATGCACATGCACCGGGACGATCATCATACTGAATCCGTCATGCTGCAAACGATCCTGAACAATAAAACTGACTTCATCATGCAACAGACCATGGAAGGGTCCCCTGGCCCGATTGTCGATGACGCGCCCCGCAAAAAAGATACTTTGCGGAAAATAACGGATGGCCACATCGGCCAACTCTTCCATGGCCAGAATCCGATCCGTGGAATAGGTGGCAAACCAGGTAGCCGCCATCCCTTCATTACGACAGAAGGCCATATATTGATTGGCTTCTGCTTCTACATACACCTTCAGGTCTTCCAACGCCTTGATACCCTTGAATTCGCCTTGCCCGACAATACCCGCCAGCAGAAACACGTAATTTTTGACGAAGCCACCCACCATCCGATGGGCCGTCAGCAGGGTATGCAAGCCCAGACCATCAAAACGGCTCACAAAAAACACCGCCGTCGCCCCCCGGGGATCCAGGGGTAAATTGGGGCCGGGCTCCAGGTGCTCGGGAACCACATCCAGCATGGTTTCATCCAGCTCGGCGGTAATTTTGCGAATGCTCTTGTAATGCCGGTAAATCAGATAGCCGAGCACCACCACAATCAAGGTCACCAGCAAGGTAAACCAGCCACCGGCATCGAATTTTTCAAAAATGGTGATGGCCAGAATAGAGGCCGTCACGATAAAACCCAACACACTGATGGTAAGGCGACCTTTCCAGTGGGGTTCGTGACGGCGCTGGGTAAACCAGTGCCTGCTCAATCCCGCCATGGTCAAGGTAAAGGTGATAAACACGTTGATACTGTAGAGCACCACGAGAATGCTGACATGCCCGCCGGTAGCCAGCAAGATGGCTACTGCCGCAAAACCCACCAGAAGAATGCCGTTGCGCGATACAAAGCGATCCGAGAGGTAGGAAAAACGTTCGGGCAGCCAGCGGTCCACCGCCATATTGGCCATGACAATGGGAGCAGTGATAATACCGGTGTTGGCGGCGATGAACAGCAGCAGGCCTTCGGTCACCAGGGTGATGACCGTGGCCGTGGGACCAAAATGGATCCCGGCAATGGTCCAGTCGCTGGTGATAGCCGTATAGAGAACAGCATTCAGGGTCTGCCCGGAGTGTTCATGAACATGGTACATCAGATACAGAAAAATCAGGCTTCCCGCCACCAGTGACAGGGAGGTAGCCAGCAAAGTCATGGTACGCTGCCCGGTCTGGATACGCGGTTCACGCATGATGTGCACGCCGTTGGCCACTGCCTCCAGACCGGTGTAGGTTCCGCCACCCAGACTGAAAGCGCGCATGACCAGGGCGGCGATGAATATCCAGCCATAGAGCTGATCGTCGTTCCGGGCACCGGCTATAGTGTTGCTGGCAATACTCGGAAAATCGCCCACATGGCTGACCAGACCAAAACCCAGCATGATGATGTGGGTGGCGACGAACGCCATGAAAATGGGCAGGAGAATCTTGATGGATTCCTTCATGCCCCGCAGATTGATGAAAATCAGGAATAGCAGAATGGCCACATCAATCAGAATGCGTTCGCTGTACCAGTAGGCGGGTAAACTGCTGAGCAGCGTTTCGGTACCCGAAGCTACGGAAATGGCCGCCGTCAGCACATAATCCACAATCAGGGCCGAACCGCTGACCAGCCCCGCCTTGGGACCGAGCAGGGTCGAGGCGGTGTGATAACCACCGCCTCCATCCGGAAAGAGGGCAATCACCTGTTTATAACCCGCCGAAATGATGAATACCGAAATCGGGATACCAATCGCCAGAAAAACTGCGAGATATTCATGGCCCTTCAAGGCATAATAAATTTCCGGCGGACCATAGGCCGACGAGGACAAAGCGTCTGATCCCAACCCCACCCAGGCCAGAAAGGCCGCCAGGGACAAACTCTCAAACAGTTTCGGGTTGAATACGTTTACGGCGCGGCGAAATCGGGGTAAGCGAATCCAGGCCATTCAGGACCTCCTCAACGGGGGAAAATCAACAGGGGGTTGTAGCCCGATAAAAACCGGGAATCCCGGCGCAATCGCTGGAAAAAGGCTGCATATCGTCTCGGGATGCATACGAATACAGCCTGCTGAAACAGGTTGGCCAAGCCGCGTGGTATCAGCCGTGCCATGAATGTAAATATAACGGCGAAAAGTATCTTGCAAGGCGCCGCTATTCAGTCCCGGCTCCATCCCCGAGAGCCAGAGAATCCGCCCCAGTATCCAGTCTTGCTGGGGGATATCGGTCGCATCCCGGGGAGAAAAGCACGCTCCGGTCCAGCGCCGCCCGCGCAGGATGGCGTTATTCGGCAAGCCCGCGCCGATTTTTGCGCGGACCTGATGCCAGCCGCGTGGCGTACAGGCGCTGTCACGCAACTCTCCCAAGCCGTTGCGGGCCGTAGACACCGGATATTGGGTCTGCTCGTCCAGAGCCGCCATCACCCGCAGTTGCTGACTGGGCACGTCCACCCACAGCCAGTGGGCAGGGGGGTCATTTTTCAAAGAGGGCGATGGATTCGACATGGGCAGTATGGGGGAACATGTTGACGACACCGGCAGCGCGCAGGGTATAGCCGCGCTGATGCACCAGATATTCGGCATCCCGGGCAAGGGTCGCCGGATTACAGGACACATAGACCAGACGGGCAACGCTGGGGGTCAGGCTTTGCAACACTTCCATGGCCCCACTGCGGGGAGGATCAATAAGCATTTTGTCGATTTTCCCTGCCATCTGAAAATCGCCCATCTGCGCCCGGGTCAGATCTGCCACCTGATAGCGGGCCAGGGCAGAAAGACCGTTAGCAGCAGCATTTTCCGTGGCCAAAGCCACCAGTCGCGCATCGCCTTCGATACCCAGCACTTCAGCACCCAGACGGGCGATGGGCAGGGTGAAATTTCCCAGCCCACAAAACAAATCAAGGATATGGTCACCCGCCTGGGGGCGCAGCAAGGCCATGGCGCGACGCACCATCACCTGATTGACCGGCTGATTCACCTGGGTAAAAACCAGCGGATCAAAGCGCATGCGCAGTTGATAATCAGGCAGGTCATAATGCAGGGCGGGAGGCTGTTCGGGAAAAAGTGGATGGAGGGTATCGGGACCGCGCGGCTGCAACCAGATTTGCAGGTCGTGATCCTGCCCGAACTGGCGCAGATGCTGGATATCACTGTCTGCCAACGGACGCATGTGCCGGAATACCAGGGCCACGGCATCAGGCGTGCAGGCCACCTCAATCTGGGGAAAATCCTGGGGCGACTGCATCTGACTGATCAAGGCCCGCAATTCCGCAATACGCTGTCCCACTCTGGGGTCTAGCACCAGACATTGCTGCATGTCCACCACATAGTTGCTGCTGCGCTCCCGGAAGCCGACCAGTGCCCCCCGGGTTTTGGGCGTGCGCACCGACAGTCGCGCCTTGCTGCGATAGCCGAGGCCTGTTCCGAAAATAGGCGGCAAAATCCGTTGGGGACGCACTTTGCCAATGCGCCAGAGATTATCCTCCAACTGTCGTTGCTTGATGGCCACCTGCGCCGTCAACTCCAGATGCTGCAAACTGCAACCGCCGCAGAGTCCAAAATGCGGACAGGGCGGTGTCACCCGCAAGGACGAGCTTTTCAGGAGAGCTACCGTTTCCCCCCGCTCAAAGGTCTTGTGATTTTCCGTGCGCCGGGCCAGCACATATTCGCCGGGCAGGGCACCATCCACAAACAGCACCTTACCATCGACCCGGGCAATACCGCGTCCTTCGCCATCCAGGCTCTCAATATGCACCCTTTCGGGTACGGCATCGCGAATAAGTTTAGGGCGCGACATGCAGGTTTTCCGGCCACAAGTCGAGAAACTCCCGGATATGGACCTCATCACGGTGCTGTAAATAGCTGCGCAACTGGGTTTGTCGGGCTTCGTAGGTGGATTTGTCGAGGTGCCCCCGGGTGAACTCAAAGCGCAGATGCATCAAGGCGGTATTGAGCACATCCACTTCGCAGTAATGGCGGATGGAGGCTATTTCCCCTTGCTGGTAATGCGTCAGCACTTCTGCACCACTCATACCGAGCTTGCCGGGTAAACCCAGCAACAAGGCCATGTCCTGCAGACGAGCTACATTCCGGGCCTGATACCCGGAGAGCAGGTCCATAAGATCCAGATGGCGTTCATGATAACGACTGGTGTAATTATTCCAGCGATAGTTACTGTCACTCTGCCCCTGCTCCCAGTAGCGCGCCGCCGGAATGCCGTGCAGGAAAGCCCGGTAATGCAGCACCGGCAGATCAAAAGCGGCACCATTCCAGGACACCAGTTGCGGGGCGTGGCGCTGAATCATCTGGAAGAAGGCATGCACCAGGGTGGCTTCACTATCGCCTAACGCTCCAAAGCTGCTGAGCTTGACCTGATCGCCCTGCCACCACAAGGCGGAAATGGCCACCACCTGATGCAGATAGGGGCGCAAAAACTCAGTGGCTCCCTGGGTTTCAATACGGCGTTGATGCTGCAGCAACTCCGCCACACCCGCATCATCGGCCAGGTCAATACCATGCAGACGCCGACCTCCGGCAATATCCGGAATGGTCTCGATATCAAAAACCAGGATATTCTGCAAAGTAGGATTTATTTCTTCTGCCACTGCCCACTGGCATTCTGGTACCAGTATCCGGCCGGAGCCTTGCTGATCCAGGTCTGGGCAAAGGTCTGCTGAATTTGTCCTTCCCAGTCGGGATGCCCATTGGCATTGGCAATTTGCTGATAAAGATTCTGCAGGGCACTGTTGTTGCTCTGACCAACCCGCTGAGACCAGCGCGAGCCTGCAAGGACACCGCCGCTGCGTCATGAATGGCGACCAGGCCATTGGCAGTCCAGCCCACTGCACCACTCTCGAAATAGGGGCGCATCTGCGCGGCAATGGCTTCCAGCTGAGCCCGGGCAGCCTGCACCCCGGGGCTGGAGGCATTCAAGTCGGCCGCCGCTTCAGCCGGAGTACTCACGACCGAAAACCCCGTAGCCAGCAGATATCCTGCCACATGGGCCGGGGTCAGGCGCTCAAAAGCGCTGGGGGCCGGCGAAGCGGCAGGGGCGGTTGCTGCCGGAGCTGACTGATCAGGCACTGCAGCGGCGGGGGCCGGGGGAGTAACTACTGCGCCATGGGCAGCCGCCTTATACACCTCACCCACCACCTGGTCCGCCAGGCGCTTGGCCGCCGCAGCCGGAAAATAAATATTCACAGTGACGCAAGCCGAAAGGCCCACGAGCATGCCCAGCAGCAACAGTGCCTGGGCGCTGCGGGTTTTCAGCCAATTTTGCCTGATCATCTCTGTCTATTCTCCTGTGTGCATCTGCGGTCCGGTTTCCATGGCCGTTTTCAGTCTGGCCAGCAATTCATCCCAACTGACCCGGCGATTGTACCCCACTATATCCACCCTGGGCAGCCCTTGTCCCTGCAAAATCACAAAACCACCATTTTCTGTCCCCACTCCTGAAAGCTCGGCGATGCCATTGTCCAGGTCAATCCCCATTCCCAACTGACGGTAACTGAAGGTCTTGAACAAACGTAAAAACATCCCCTGAAAAAAGCCGCTGATGCCCTCTCCCCCGCCTAATTTGGTAATGCTTTGAACGGCCTGATAACTGATTTTCTGGGGAACGCCCGGGGTCTTTACGGTCGCGAAACGGCCCTGAAAAGCCTCGGGAGACCAGTTCAGCAGGTAAAGATGACGCAAATCCCCATCCAGCACGCCGCTGATATAACCAAAGTGAAAGGCTTCGGTGAGCGGCTTCAACTGTAACCCCTGTACCGAGATATTGGCCCGCAACAGGGGCATCACACCCAGGAAATTTTGCACCTGCAAATCACGGACCCGGACTTTGCCCCCGAAAATACCCGCACTCAATTCGCCGCTGGTGCGAATGGTACCGGCATGGTAGGTCAGTTCCGGTATGGTGGCCTGAATCGTCCCGGTAAATGGCGGCCAGTGCATGATCCGGGTCAGTGATCGCATACTCAGCCCCTTCAGGTCACCACGCATGGCAAAGCCGGAATGCGTCCCCCGCCAATGCCCGGAGAGTTGCTGAAAATGCAGAACACCACCTAGAAGATGAATATCCAGGGGATGGTACAAGGCAAAACCGCCAGGGTGCAGAGCCAGCCGCAGCGCCACGGGTCCAAGAGGAATGTGGTACAGGGTAGCGCGCTGCCAATGAAACACCGCGCTTTCCACCGGCGAATGTTCGCCCCAGGCCCCATGGCTGCTGACCCCCTGCAAGCTCATGGGCGGACTAGAAAAACTGCCGTTCTGAAGATCCCAACGCAGGGCGTGCAACGCCGGATCGCCGCCCACAGAAAAGTGCAGGCGTCCGGCCAGCAGGGCTTGCGCCGCAAAACTACTGGCCGGCAACAAGGGTTTGATCCAGGTCGCGAAGAGAGGTTCCAAGCCGACATCCACATCGCGCAAATCCCAGCGCATGGAAGCACCATGAATCGGCCGACTCACGGCGAAACTGGCTGTGCCGAGTTCCGGCCAGTCGATACGGCCCCGGTCCAGACGCCACTGTTGCGCCGTCTGTTGCCAATCACTATGCACTATCACCGGATGCACCGGCGCCGCCCAGTACCAGGGACTCCACAATACCCCGCCCTCGCTCCAGCGAAGCTGCATTTGTCCCTGCCAGTGTTGCTGCCATTGGCCATCACCCGTGAGCGTTGCGGCCACATTCTGGGCGGCTTGCAAACCATCAGGGCTACTGAACTGCCCCTTCTGCAGCTGCGCCACAAAATGCATCCGCTTTACCTGTGACCAGTTTTCTCCATCAGACGTTACCTGCCAATGCAGCGCGCCGCCCGCCTGCCAGTGAGCGGGAAGGAGATGCAGGGCGGGGACCCATTCTTTCAGAGCCAGCTCTCCCTGGGCCTGCATTTGCCAGTGCCCCGTTGCCCCACTCCGGGCATGCAGGGCCAGGTGCCCGAATGTTGCCCCTTGCAGATGGAGCTGCAAGCTACCCGCGCCATCGCTACGTAGCGCCTGTAAGCGACCGCCACTCTGCAGCCCTCCCCAGGGACTTCCCGAAACCGCCAGATGCAGGCCGGTACAGGACCAGCCATGCCGGGTCTGCAAGATGCAATGACCCTGCATTTTTTGCCATATCCGTTGCTTGCCCGTCGTCACGGCTCCAGCCTGCATTTGCAGCTGAGCGACGCTGCGGGAACGGGTCTGCAGCAACATCCGCAGGTGCTGCGCTTGCCAGCCTGCCCCCTGCACGCTGGCGGCACTGATTTCCAGGGTTTGCGCCCCGGCAGAGTCCGCGAGCAAGAGTCCACAGCCGCAGAGCAGCAACAGGCTGATCCAGCCCCGGAGGAACGCCCGTGCACGGAACATGGTGAAAGCCTGCATCGCCACTCAGGCCGGGAAAATACCCGTACTCAGGTAACGATCACCACGATCGCAAATAATGGCAACCAGCACCCCCTGCTCCAGATTGCGGGCCACGCGCAGGGCAGCAGCCACCGCGCCCCCCGAAGAAATACCCGCCAGCACCCCTTCATCCCGGGCCAGACGCCGGGTCATATCTTCGGCTTCTTCCTGGGTCACGTCCTCAATCTGGCTGACCATCTCGCGATGATAGATTTTCGGCAGATAGGCCTCCGGCCAGCGGCGGATTCCCGGTATTTTCGCTCCTTCAGCAGGTTGTACGCCGACAATCTGAATAGCTGGATTCACGGCCCGCAGATACCGGGAAGTTCCCATGATCGTGCCGGTGGTGCCCATGGATGATACGAAATGGGTCACTGTGCCCCGGGTATCCCGCCAGATTTCCGGTCCGGTACTGAGATAATGGGCTTCCGGATTGTCCGGATTGGAAAACTGATCGAGCATGACCCCTTCACCAGCTGCCACCATCTGCCGGGCCAGATCAATGGAACCCTCAATACTGCCTTCTGCCGGAGTCAATATGACCTCGGCGCCATAAGCGCGCATTACTTGGCGGCGCTCAATGCTCATGTTTTCGGGCATGATCAGGGTCATCGGAATACCCCGCACCGAAGCAGCCATAGCCAGGGCAATCCCGGTATTTCCGCTAGTAGGCTCAATCAGGCGTGTGGAAGTGTTGATGGTGCCCCGCTCCAGGGCGCGACGGATCATGTTCATGGCCGGGCGATCCTTGACGGAACCCGCCGGATTGTTGCCCTCCAGCTTGCCAAAAATCCGGACGCCGGCACGGGGTGCCAGACTACTCAATTCGCAAAGGGGCGTATTGCCCACCCAGTCTTCCAGACCAGCCATCCTGTTCTCCTCATATCGTTTCCGGATAGGCCTTCATCATAGACCCAAGCGGCAAAGATGGGCTATCTTGCCCCTTCACTAAAGTCGACAGCAAAACCGGCAATGGACAACAACCACTCTGAAAATCACGAAAAAAATACCGGCTGGCTGCGTGCTGGTGTACTGGGTGCCAATGATGGCCTGCTCTCCACGGCTGGACTGCTCAGTGGCGTCATTGCCGGCCAGGCCAATCATGACCAGATCCTGCTGGCCGGAGTAGCAGCCTTGCTCTCCGGGGCCTTATCTATGGCAGCGGGGGAATATGTTTCGGTCAGCTCCCAGCGCGACAGCCAAAAAGCCCAATTGCATCAGGAAGCCCAGGAAATTCGGAAAAACCCCGAACTGGAACAACTGGAGCTTTGTAAAATCTACATGGATCGGGGACTGGATGAGGCCTTGGCTCGACAGGTTTCTTTTCAGCTGATGCAGCGCGACCCCCTCGAAGCCCATGCCCGAGAAGAACTGGGGTTGACAGAAGTAGCCAAGGCGCGCCCGCTGCAGGCGGCCACAGCCTCCGCAATTTCCTTTATCAGCGGCGCTCTACCGCCGGTACTGATCAGCACGTTGATGCCTCATGCCTATGCATTGCCGGCTTTGTTTATCATTACCCTGATCTTGCTGGCTCTGTTAGGAGGGATTTCGGCGCGCATCGGCGGCGCCAAGGTCCGCGCCGGAGCGCTGCGCGTGCTATTCTGGGGGAGTGTGGCATTGGCTTTTACGGCACTGGTCGGTCATCTGCTGAGTCAGGCCATCAGCTAGGTTTCGACGTCAGAAGGAATTCAGCATGCTTCGAGAAAAAATCTCACCGCGATGGCATATTTATCCCGATAACGCAGAAATCAGCACCCGACTGGCTGCCGCCATTGCCCGGATGGCCGCTGAAGCTATCGCCCGGCGTGGGGCTTTTCATCTGGTGCTAGCAGGCGGCAATACCCCTCGCGCCGCCTATGTCCATTTGCCCGCGCTGGGGAGCGACTGGCAGCACTGGCATATTTATCATGGCGATGAGCGCTGCCTGGCGGTGGACGCTGCCGAACGTAACAGCGTGATGCTGGAAGCCACCTGGTTATCCCAAGTGCCCATCCCCCGCACCCAGATTCATCACATCCCGGCAGAAAAGGGCGCACAAGAAGCCGCCCGGATCTATGCCGAAGTGCTGCCCCGGCAACCCTTCGATCTGGTCCTTCTCGGTCTCGGCGAGGATGGTCACACCGCCAGCCTGTTTCCCGGCCATGACTGGGGCCAGGACACACGCACACCCGCCACTCTGGCTATTTTTGATGCCGCCAAGGCTCCGGCGGAGAGAGTCAGCCTCAGTGCCTGGCGGCTGCGTCAAACCCGGGCCCTGTTTTTTCTGGTCTGTGGCGCTGGCAAACAAAATGCTCTGCGGGCCTGGCTGCAGAACGCGCCTATTCCGGCCACGACAGTGGGCAGTGATGCTGATGTGTGGCTGGACATGGCCGCCTGGCCGGAAATATTGCCAGAAACCCGATAGACGGCAACAGGCGTGCCGCCGCCCACAAGCTATTCGCTGGCGCTGGCTTGGGACTGCTTGACCATGGACAAGGCGGTACCCACCAACGCCCCCACATTGCCCAGATCTGCCGGGATGACCAGGCTGGTACTGCTCTTGGCCAGATTTCCCCATTTTTCGATATAATCTTTGGCCAACTGCATTTGCAGGGCCTCAAAACCACCCGGTTCGTGAGCAGCTTCGCCAATCACGCGAATGGCCCCGGCCGTCGCCTCGGCTACCAACTTTATGGCCGTGGCTTCGCCTTCAGCGCGCAGCACTTCAGCCTGCTTGCGCCCATCCGCCACATTGATTTCCTGCTGCCGTTGGCCTTCTGAGGTATTGATCTGCTGCTGCCGCTGGCCTTCTGATTTGGCAATCATGGCGCGTTTTTCCCGCTCGGCGGTAATCTGAAGCTCCATCGCCCGAATGATTTCAGCGGGCGGAGTAATATCCCGAATCTCATAGCGCAGCACCTTCACGCCCCAGTTCAGCGCCGCTTCATCTACCGCAGAAGCCACGGCGGTATTGAGCAACTGCCGTGAAGACAAGGCCACATCCAGGTGCAACTTGCCGATTTCCGAACGCATGGTGGTCTGGGCCAGCTGGATGACGGCGGTAAAAGGATTGCTGGAACCATAGGCGGCCTTCACCGAATCGGTAATCTGCAGATAAAGCACACCATCCACCGTCATGGTGGTGTTATCCAAAGAGATACAGGCCTGGGCCGGGACTTCCATGGGTACTTCGCGCATATCGAAGCGAAAGGCCACCCGATCCAGAAAAGGAATAATGAAATTCAGGCCGGGTTCCAGAACGGCGTGGTATTTGCCCAGACGTTCGATAACCCAGGCACGTTGTTGCGGCACGACCCGGATGGTGGTGCGCAGGATCAGGAATGCCGCAACAATAACAATCAGGATGATGATGAGGGAGGACATAGAGACTCCTTGTCGGCATCTTGCCGGGGTAATACGCCTAAATGTAGCAGGTTATCAGTCTTGCCGATGATCACCGCACGATCGCCCGCGCAGGGAGCGGGTCCATCATCCACCACCGCCATCCATTCACTTCCCCGGTAACGCACCGTGTAGTGATCGTTCTGGTCGGGACCACCGATGACATCGACGCCCTGGCCCAGATCAAAGTCCTGCAACCCTTGGGCTTTACTGGCCAGATGATGACGAAAAGCCATACCGGCAGGCAGCAGCACCAGACAAAAGCCCAGAAACACCCAATGTAAAATGGTTCCGGGCAACAAAAGCCCGGTAATGGCCGTAAACAGGGCGGCCAATGCCACTGCCGCCAGATAAAAAGTTCCGGTAAACAGTTCGGCCACGCCAGCCACAAAAGCAATAATGACATAGACGAAGAGCATGGTAGTCACCTTTCAGTGCCGGCAACGCCTCATTCGCGCTGCAAAAACAAAGCCCCCAGCGGCGGCAGGGTCATTTTCAGGGAACAAGGCAGGCCCATCCAACTGAGCGCTTCTGCGAAGAGCGGATTATTCCCCACATTACTGCCCTGGTAAGCGGCGGCATCACTGTTGAAAATTTCCCGATAAATCCCCGGTTCCGGTACACCAATGCGATAGTTTTGCCGCAATACGGGGGTGAAGTTGAATATCGCCAGCACAAAATGTCCTTGCCGATCACGCCGCAAAAAACTGAGGATGGATTGATCGGCATCATGACAGTCCACCCAGGAAAACCCCTCCGAAGCAAAGTCCAGGTCATGCAGGGCCGGTCGATCCCGGTACAGATGGGCAAGATCCCGACTCAGTCGCTGTACTCCCTGATGCCAAGGGGTCTCCAGCAAATCCCAGTCCAGGGATGCTCCACAGTTCCACTCTTTGCCCTGGGCAAATTCATTGCCCATGAAATTGAGCTTCTTGCCCGGATGGGCATGCTGATAACTCAGCAACAGGCGTAAATTGGCAAAACGTTGCCAGGTGTCTCCGGGCATTTTATCCAGCAACGAGTGTTTGCCGTGCACCACCTCATCATGGGACAGAGGCAGGACAAAATTCTCGGCATAGGCATACAGCTGACTGAAAGTCAGAGCATTCTGATGAAAGCGGCGATAGACCGGGTCCTGCTGCATGTAGGACAGAGTGTCATTCATCCAGCCCATGTTCCATTTCATGGAAAAGCCCAGACCTCCCACATAGGTCGGCCGCGACACCATGGGCCAGGATGTGGATTCCTCGGCAATGGTGAGGATGCCGGGATAGCGCTCATTGAGCACTACATTCATTTCCCGCAGAAATTCAATGGCCTCCAGATTTTCCCGGCCCCCATAACGGTTGGGAATCCAGTCGCCGGCATTCCGGGAATAATCACGATAGAGCAGAGAAGCCACCGCATCCACCCGCAAGCCATCAATATGAAAGCAATCTGCCCAATAACAGGCATTGGCCAGCAGGAAATTACGCACTTCGTTCCGGCCAAAATTGAAAATGTAGGTTCCCCAATCCCGATGTTCACCCTCCCTGGGATCCGCATACTCATACAGGGGCGTTCCATCAAAACGCGCCAGGCCCCAGTCATCCTTGGGGAAATGTCCCGGTACCCAATCCAGCAGCACCCCGATGCCCGCCTGATGAAAATGATCAACAAAAGCCCGGAAATCATCGGGGCTGCCAAAACGGCTGGTCGGCGCATAGTAACCGCTGACCTGATACCCCCAGGATTCATCCAGCGGATGCTCCATCACCGGCATCAGTTCGATATGGGTATAACCCATGTCCTGCACATAGCCCAGCAAGCGCTCGGCGAGTTCTCCATAAGTCAGAAAATGTCCATCGGTATCCCTCTGCCAGGAACCCAGATGAACTTCATAAATGTTCATCGGCGCATGCTGCCAGTCAGCCTGCATGCGCGCGGTCATCCAGTCATGGTCCTTCCAGACATGCTGACTTGCCACCACCCGGGCGGCCGTACTGGGGCGCTTTTCAAAGGTATTGGCGTAGGGATCGGTCTTGACAAAAACCACGCCGGAATCGCGATGACGGATTTCAAATTTATAGATTTCACCCGGCTCCAGACCGGGGATGAACAGCTCCCAGAGCCCGCTCATTCCCCGCACCCGCATGGGATGACAACGCCCGTCCCAGCGATTGAAGTCACCGACGACACTGACTCGTTCGGCATTGGGTGCCCAGACCGCAAACAACACCCCATCCACGCCTTCGTGGTTACGGAGATGTGCTCCCAGATGGCGATAGGCTTCGTACAGGCGCCCTTCACTGAACAGATAGACTTCAAGGTCGCCCAGCACCGGACCGAACACGTAAGGATCATAGGCTTCATGGGTACCCAGGACATCCTGCCAGCGACAGCGATAGGGCACCGGCAGCACCTCGCCATTATGGGTAAATATTCCGTCGGCATGTTGCCGGGTCATGGCCACCCAACCCTGGGGGGTCTGCAGCTCAACGGCGGAAGCGCCGGGCAAAAATACCCGCTGTGTCCCCTGCCCGGCAGCATTTCGGTGCTGCCCCAACCAGGCAAAGGGATCATGATGGCGGGCTTCACGTATCGCCATCTCCTCCACATCCACACTTTCGTCATGCTGTTTTTTGGACGATGAGTTCACCACAATCTCCTTTTCATGTTTTTGATTGGGGAGCCGTTCTCACTTGAGCATAACACATCAGCGGGAAAGTCCATGGGTGTCATTTCCACACTTGCCGCAATCCCTCAAGTTCAGTACCTTAAAAGCGAAAGCACAGGGAATCCTGTCTATACTCCAAGTCAGGTTAGCACCAGTGCCCGATAAGGAGAGCAGTATGTCCGAAGAAACCCAGAGTGGCCCCAGCAATTCCCCGCGCTTCGTCAGTAATCTCACTAAAAATACCCTGGCCCTGGTTCTGGCCGGTGGCCGTGGCAGCCGTCTCGGCCCTCTCACCGATTGGCGGGCCAAACCGGCCGTACCTTTTGGGGGTAAATTCCGCATCATCGATTTTTGTCTTTCCAACTGCATGAACTCCGGCATCCGCCGCATTGGTGTTCTGACCCAATACAAGGCCCACAGCCTGATCCGCCACATTCAACTGGGTTGGGGTTTCCTGCGCGGTGAATTCAGCGAGTTCATCGAAATCCTTCCGGCCCAGCAGCGCATGAATACCGGCTGGTACAAGGGCACCGCCGATGCCATCTTCCAGAATATCGACATTTTGCGCGCCCACCGTCCCCGCTATGTGATTGTCCTTGCCGGGGACCATATTTACAAAATGGATTACGGTCAGATGCTCGCCGAACATGTGCAAAGCCAGGCGGATATGAGTGTGGCCTGCATTGAGGTCCCTCTGGAAGAAGCCAAGGGTTTTGGCGTGATGACCGTCAATCATGAAGATCGCGTCACCGGCTTTACCGAAAAACCCAGTGATCCGACCCCGACTCCCAACAATCCCGACCGGGCCCTGGCCAGCATGGGGATTTACGTATTCAACACCGATTTCCTCTATGAACAGCTCATTCGTGATGCCGACAGCCGCGAATCCACCCACGACTTTGGTAACGACCTGATTCCGTATATGGTTTCCCGCTACCGGGTCATGGCCCACCGCTTCCGCAACAGCTGCATCAGCAGTAATGAAGGCAAGGCCAGCCGCTGCTACTGGCGGGATGTGGGCACCGTGGATGCCTACTGGTCCGCCAATATCGATCTGGTCCACGTCACCCCCGACCTGGACTTGTACGACAGCCGCTGGCCCATTTGGACCTACCAGGAACAGCTCCCCCCGGCCAAATTCGTGTTTGATGATGAAGGACGCCGGGGCATGGCCCTGGACAGTATTGTCTCGGGTGGCTGCATCATCAGTGGCGCCACCGTGCGGCGCTCCCTGCTTTTTTCCAACGTCCGCGTCAATGATGGGCACACCCTCATCGAAGACTCGGTCATCCTCCCCAATGTGCGGATGGGAGAAGGTGCCCGACTGCGCAAGGTTGTGGTGGACAAGGGCACCATCATCCCCGACGGGCTGGTGGTCGGTGAAGATCCTGCCGAAGATGCCCGCCGCTTTTATCGTACCCCCAATGGGGTTACCCTCATTACTCCGGAGTTACTCGGCCAGCAACTACATTTTGTGAGGTGAGATATGCCCCCGGCACGCGCCCTCCATGTCATTTTCTGCTGGCACATGCACCAGCCCGACTACCGCAATGCAGAGGGTGTTTATGCCCTGCCGTGGACGTACCTTCATGCCTGCAAGGATTATGCAGACATGATCGCCCATTATGAAGAAAACCCCCTGGCCCGGGGCGTATTCAACTGTGTACCCATCCTGGTCGAGCAAATACAAGATTACAGCGACCAGTTTGCCAGCAATGCATTTCGCGATCCCCTGCTGATGGCCCTGGCCAGCAACGACCTCAAAACGCTGAGTAACGAAGACCGCCATCACCTCATGGAACAGTGTTTCCGGCTGGATCCGGAGCATATGCTCAATCCCTTTCCCGGATACCGCCGCCTCCATGAAATTTATCTGCGCATGCGCGACGATCCGGTGGAATTATCCGATTATTTGTCCATTCAGTTTGTGGCGGATCTGCTGGTCTGGTATCACCTTGCCTGGACCGGGGAAACCGTGCGCCGGAACAGCCCACTTGTCCAAAAACTGATGGCCAAGGGACGTGGTTTCAGTCCTGAAGATCGTCAGGAGCTTCTGCATTTTCTGGGCGACCTGATCTCCGGACTGATCCCCCGTTACCGCGCCTTGGCCGAGGCTGGCCGCATCGAGATTTCCACCACGCCTTACTATCATCCCATTGGTCCCTTGATGCTGGATTTTGCGGCCGCCCGGGAAGCCGTTCCCGAAGCGCCATTGCCCGTCTCCACCCATTATCCGGGGGGACGGGAGCGCGCTCGGTGGCACATCCAGCGCGCCCAGGCCAGTCATCCTCAGCAGTTTGGCATTGCTGCCCAGGGTATGTGGCCGGCAGAAGGCGGGGTTTCGGCGGCATTCGTGCAAATGCTGGGCGAAGCTCAGGTCACCTGGACCGCATCCGGGGAGGGCGTATTGACCCATAGCCTGCTGCGCAGCGATACGGATGCCGCGCCCCGGAGCCGCGCCGAGTATTTGTATCGATCCTATCGTCTGAATGGTCAGGGACCTGCCCTGTTTTTCCGCGATGACGCACTCTCCGATACCATCGGTTTTGATTACAAGACCTGGTTCGGACACGATGCCGTCACCGATTTCATGCACAAACTGGAATCCATCTGGCGACAGACGGAAGATCAAGAGCATCCTGTCGTCAGCATCATTCTGGATGGAGAAAATGCTTGGGAATATTATCCTTATAACGGCTATTATTTTCTCTCGGAGCTGTATCGCTCCCTGTCCAATCATCCTCACATCAAAATGTGTACCTTCAGTGACTATGTGCAGGACCATCCAGAAGCCATCCAGAATCTGACGGATCTTGCGGCAGGCAGTTGGGTTTATGGCAATTTCAGCACCTGGATTGGCGATGGCGCCAAAAACCGCGCCTGGGATCTGCTGTGTGCGGCCAAGCGCGATGTGGACCAGCATCTCGATGCACTCAGTCCCGAAAAACAGGAGGAAATCACGGAACAGCTCGGGCGCTGCGAAGGCTCGGACTGGTTCTGGTGGTTTGGGGATTACAATCCGGCGGACTCCGTGCGAGATTTTGATGACCTGTTTCGCATGAATCTACGAAAATTGTATATTTTGATGGAAATTTCCCCTCCAGAGGCATTGAACGAGCCCATCAGCCATGGCGGGGGTTCGGCAGAATCCGGAGGTACCATGCGCCGCACCCATACAGAAGGATGAATGTATGACCCACAGCACCCCCCTCCTCCTGGGCGTCCACGCCCATCAGCCGGTCGGTAATTTTCCCCATGTGATGGATGACGCCGTACTGCGTTGTTATCACCCATTCCTTGAGGCCATGCATCGTTTTCCGGAATTCCCCTTTGCCATTCACATCAGCGGCTGGTTACTGGATTACATGCTGCGCGTCCATCCCCAAACGACGCAGCTTTTGCAGGACATGGTCCACCGTAATCAGGCAGAACTGGTGGGAGCCGGTGATACCGAGCCGGTGCTGGCGGCCATTCCTCATGCCGACCGCATCACCCAACTGGAGGCCATGGCGGAACGGCTCGATAAGCACTTCGGACAGCGTCCGGTAGGAGCCTGGCTGACCGAGCGGGTCTGGGATCCCAGCGTCGTTCCTGCCCTGCAGGAGTCGGGCATTCGCTATGTGATGGTTGACGATTATCACTTTCTCTGCGCGGGCGCCGCAGCCGACCAGCTCGGCAGTTTTCATCGAACTGAAGAAAATGGTCAGGCGGTGGATGTATTCCCTATCTCCGAAGCCCTGCGCTATCGCCTGCCCTTTTCAGAAGCTGCCGCCGCGGTCACCTTTATTGAGGAAATCTCCCTGCACAATCCCGGAAGCGCCGGGATTTATTTTGACGATATCGAAAAGTTCGGTGTCTGGCCGGAAACCTACAGCTGGGTGTACGAAAAAGGCTGGCTGGAACAATTTCTCAGGGGCGTGCTGGATTCGCCGCATATTCAACCGATGCGCTTCAAGGATTATCTGCAAGCCCATCGCCCCCAGGGCATCATCTATTTGCCCACCGTTTCCTACAGTGAAATGAATGAATGGACTCTGGCTCCCGATGCCGCCCGCCGCTATGCGGCTTTTCTGGATCAGGAAAAGAGCGCTGGCCGTCTGGAGGAGCGCAAACCTCTGATTCGTGGGGGTATCTGGAAAAACTTCCTGACCCGCTATCCGGAATCCAACTGGATGCAAAAACGTATGCTGCAATTATCCCAGCGCTTTCACGCCCTGCCCAAGCGCCAGCAAAGCAAGCAGATGCGCACTGACCTGCACGAGGCCCAGGCCAATGACGCCTACTGGCACGGCCTTTTCGGCGGCATTTATCTGCCCCATCTGCGCCGCGCGGTTTACCATGCCATCGTTCGCCTGGAAGCGCGTCTGGATCAAATTCAGCCCCGCCCTGACTTGCAGTCCCTGGATGTGGACATGGATGGGCAGGATGAACTGTATTATCACAATGACCAGCAACAGCTCATTATTCGTCCGGCACCTTCCGCTGCCATAGTGGAATGGGATGCTTATTCACTCCACCACAATCTCGGTGACACGCTGGCGCGCCGCGACGAAGCCTATTATGACAAAATCCGCCACGGCGCGGTGGAACATGCCGCCCCCAGCGAAGGAATTGCTTCCGCCCACGACCGTATCAGTTTCAAAACGGAAATCACCGCCGAAGACCTGGTGATGGATACGGCCCCCTGTCACAGCTTCCAGGAATGGCTGGATGATGCAGCGGTCAGCTACTCAGAAAGCCATATAGTGCAAAACACTCCCCATTTTACGGGCGGAATCGCCGATAGCTGGGCCGTCAGCAAGGGATATCATCTCTCAGAAAAAGGACTGCTGGTGCAGTACCGGATAGAATCTGCGCAGACTAACACGGTATCCCATAGCTTTCATTGCCGCCTGTATCTGGCCATGCCCAGTTGCGACGGTCCGGCCGGCCAGTTTTTTGCCGACGGCACATCCCAAGGGGGCTTTGGTCAGCCCATTCAAGGCGAAAAAACCCGGCAGATTGTGCTGGACGATGCGGTCATGGGCGGCAAAATCCGGCTGAACTGCCAACCGCCTGTACGCTGGGAAGCAGCTCCCCACCTGACGGTTTCTCAGTCCGAGGCGGGCTTTGAGAAAATCATGCAGGCTTTGCAACTGGATTTTTACTGGGATATAACGACCGGCACGACGCAAAATATCGAAATTCTAACGGAGCTGATTGCGCATGGCTGAAAGTCTGACCATTGGTATTGATATCGGCGGCACCAATTTACGTTTTGGCGTGTTTCGGGGTCATGAGTGCCTGGACAGTATTCGTCATGCCGTGGACCTGCGCGACAAATGTGCGGCAGCAGCAGACGCGGAAGCAGCCGCCCAACTGTTTACCGGATTACTGGAGAATGGCATCGCCGAGCTCCGTCATCAATATCCCGAAGTCAGTCGGGTGGGGGTGGCCGTCCCCGGCTTTGTGAACGCCCGAGGGGTGCTGCTGCAATCGCCCAATATTCCCCAACTCATCGACTTTGACTTGCAATCTGCTGTGCAGCAGGCCTGCCAGCTCCCGGTACTGGTCGAAAATGATGCCAATGCCGCCGGTTATGGCGAATTCTGGGAAGAAAAACAGGATGCTCCCGAGCTGCGCGATCTGCTCTATGTCGGGCTTGGTACTGGCGTAGGGGGCGGCTGGGTTCACGAAGACCGGCCCTGGCGCGGCGAACATGGCACCGCCATGGAAATTGGTCATCTTATTGTGGTTCCGGGCGGACGGCGCTGCGGCTGTGGCAACCAGGGCTGTCTGGAACAATACGCCTCGGCACGGGGCATCCGCTCCAGCTATGTGGAACTGACAGGCACCGGTCCCGATACGGCGGTCATTGCGCAAATGGCCTGTGATGGTCGCCCCGAGGCCACCCGGGTGTTTCAGATGGCGGGAGATTATCTGGGACAAGCTCTGGCCCATATTCTCAAAGTAGCCGATGTCCGGGTCATTCGTGTCGGTGGTGGGGTCAGTGCCGCCTGGGATTGCTTTGCCCCGGCATTGCTGCAGCGTCTGGACGCCGACCTGATTCCCGCTCTGCGCGGGCAGGTGGAAGTGAAACGCGGTAATGATGATGATCTTGCCGGCATGCGCGGCGTCGCGTTGCTGGCCGAGCAGGAACTCAGCCTAGACTGACTGCTAAATGATGCGTATCGGCGTTTTCGATTCGGGCATAGGCGGTCTCAGCACCCTGCTGGCCTGCCTGCGTTACCTTCCCGAGGCCCATTTTCTGTTTTACGGCGATACCGCCCATAGTCCCTATGGGGACAAAAGTCCCGAGCAGGTGCGGCAATGGACTGAAGCCGCTTATGACTGGTTCATCCGGGC
Source organism: Acidithiobacillus sp. TH-A117 (assembly GCF_057473465.1). NCBI lineage: Bacteria > Pseudomonadati > Pseudomonadota > Acidithiobacillia > Acidithiobacillales > Acidithiobacillaceae > Acidithiobacillus > Acidithiobacillus sp. TH-A117. Next base: position 17,747 of record NZ_JBYCKQ010000033.1, on the reverse strand, counting down.
AGGAGTGGATGCGGTCGTGCTGGCCTGCAATACCGCCACCAGTGCGGCAGTATCTCCCATTCGAGAGTATGCCGATGTTCCTGTCATTGGCATTGAACCCGCCATCAAAAAGGCGCTGACTCTGTATCCCGAGGGCAGGATTCTGCTATTGGCCACCACCATGACCGTGGCGGGGGCCAAACTGGAACAGTTGCTCACCCAGCTACCCGATGCCCGGCAACGGGTCATTCCCCTTGCCTGCCCCGGCCTTGCGGAACGCATTGAATCCCAGCGTATCGACTGGCAACAGCAGGTTCGGCAATACCTGCACCGGCAGGTGTTGCCGGCCTGTACGCCTGACATTCAGGCCATCGTTCTGGGTTGCACCCATTATTGCTGGATCAGCGAATGGTCATCAGGACTGGCAGGGCGGGCGATTCCTACCCTGGATGGGAATGACGGCGTGGCGCGGCAACTCTGCCGCAGACTGGATATTCCTCTGCAAACGGATGCCTGCCCGGAACTACCCGGGGAAGCATCCATCGATTTTCATTTTACGGCAGAAGCGGCGGCAAAAACCCAAGTGGCCAGACAGCTGCTGGCCGCCCATGGCATCCGGACTCAGTCGAGCTGAACGCCCTGATCCGTCAGCTTCACGCCATATTTCTTGGCCTGGGCTTCTCCCTGAGCATACGCCAGGTTCGCCAGTTCTTCAGCATGTTTGGCCTTGACGACGGCTTCATCATATTTACCCGCCTTATCAGCAGCAACCGCCTCTTTGTAGATTTTGGGGGTAGAAAGCCATAAATAATGCACGGCAGAAGTCTTGGCCATGGCGGTTTTGGCCGCCGACAAAGCCTGCTGGGCATCTGCTGCCGTCACATCGGACGCTACCGCAAAACCTGCCATCATCAATGTGCCTGCCGCCACTACACTCATTATCACACGCTTCATAAATGCACCTCCCTCGGACTCTGTTTGCCAATACGGACAATACTCCAGACGATGTACTAGCAGGATTTGTTCCTTTTTTTGCATCCGGATGAATAAGCTCAACAATCTAAAACAACTAGGAGAACACAGCAGCAAAATGGCCGATATGGGCCAGACCCCCCGGCGTGCAGGGGGACCATTTCGGACCATTTTCGGGGAGCCATCGACTAGATGAGCAAAGGCACAGCCAGAGCCAGCGCATGAATGAGCACGCCCACCAATCCCCCCACCAGCGTTCCGTTCACCCGGATATATTGCAAATCAGTCCCAACACCCTCTTCCAGCAAACGGATCAGGTCTTTTTCCGGCCAGTCGAGAATGGTTTTTTCGATATGCTGGGCGAGCCCATCCCGCACTGCCGGGGCCAGGCGCCGCACACTGCTTTCCAGGTAAGTGTTGATGGCTTCGCGCAAAACCGCCTGCTCCCCCAAAAAAGCACCCAGTTGCGCGGCCAGTTCCTGGACTTGATGTTGGAGACGGGAGTCGGGACGTTGCAAATCCCGATCCAGCCAGGCGCGTAGATCACGCAGTACGCCGTCGGCATATTCCTGCACTGCAGGATGGGCAATCAAGCCCTGCTGCCAGCGCCGGATGCGCTCCTGAAAAGGACCATCCGTCTGTAACCGCTGAATAGCCTCGGCCATCCAACGATCAAAGGCCAGACGACGGGGATGTTCCGGATCATCCTCGATCTCTTGCAGCAGCTGATGCGCTGCCTTGACCAGATTGCGGGCGAGATTATCGCTCAGGGTAGCAGGGTCCATGAGCGTACTCATCCACGCAAACAAGGTGGGATAAGCCCGCTTGAGAATGGCGGCAATATGCTCTGCCAACAGACTCCGGGTATCTTCTCCATCCAGCCACTGGCGCAGGCGTTGAATACCATCATCCAGCAGCGCCTGATGACGATGGTCTTCGGTCAGCAAGGCCAGGATACTCCCTATCCAGCGGGCGCCATCCACCCGCTGCAGTTGGCGGCCCAGTGCTCCCCGCAAAGCCTTGCGCAATTCGGCATCATCACTCAAAGCCAGAGCTTTTTGCAGCAGGGTCAGCAACTGCCTGGCCAACAATTCGCTGCTTTCTGGCTGGGCGAGCCACTGCGCCAGCCAGGCGGCGGGGTCCGCACGGCGCAAGAGGCGCACGATGGCCTCACTTTCCAGAAAATGATCGCGGATGAAGCCGGACAACCGCTTGGCCAGCCGCGCCTTGTTACGCGGCAAAATGGCCGTATGCGGGATGGGTAAACCCAAGGGATGCCGAAACAGTGCGACCACGGCAAACCAGTCGGCCAGGCCACCCACCATGGCCGCCTCGGCAAAAGCCCCGGTCCAGGCCCAGATGCCCTGAAAATCCCGACTGGCCGAAAGTATAAAAAGCAGTAGCGCCAGCACCAGTAAAGCCAGCGCCCCGCGCCGCATATTCTGCAATGACCGGCGCCGTACCGGGGTGCGGGGATTCAATGGAAGTTCAGGAAATTGCTCTGGATTCGTGGTCATGTTCGGGAGTTTAGCACAGGGGCTTGCCTTCAGGAGAAATCGCCATTTACTATGCAGGCATAATGATCCAAAGAGGGGAAAACCATGCGTCTGCTACTGGCTATTTTTTTACCATTTCTGGTGTTTTTTACCATCGGCCGGCCGGTGGCCGGTATTATCTGCTTGATCCTGCAGATCACGGTACTGGGCTGGATTCCAGCTGCCATTTGGGCCGTGTATGCCTTGAGTCAGTACAAAACCGATCAGAAAATCCAGAAAGCGCTGGGGCGCTGAAAAAGACCGCCGGCAGTTCGCGCTGGCGTTGTTTTCAGTCTTTACGTTCGTCGAGTTGCGTAGCGCCCGTCCTGGTCATCACCGGGCGCGATAATGCGATTTCCAGCGCTGTTTCCAGGCGGATGACCCGTTCCGTCAGCGTTTCGATTTTACCCTGCTGGGATTTTACGGCTTCGGCCAGACGCTCCACCTTGTCATTCATCTTGATGACCGTGGTCAAGGCCTCCCACATTTTGTCGGTGATAGCCATCACTCTTTCCGGCTGGATTCCAGACTGGCAATACGTTGGTTGGACGCCTCCACAAAAGATAAAGTGTCATCAATGACCCTGCTGGCCTGGGCGGTGGTCTTTAACATCTGGTCCATCATGCCCTCCAGCATCTGCTCATCTTCGCCCGGGCGGAAGGACGAGGCGGCACGGCGCAAAAACTCCCCCATGGATATGTGCGCCTCCTGGGCCATTCTGGCAATCAGTGCCTTTTCCTGTACCGTCACCAGAACTGGAATACGTTCACTATACGCTGCCATTATTGCCTCCTTTATGTGCATGTTCGGCACATATTGATTGTTGCTAGGATTGTTGTACCTGAATGACGTTGGACGTCTCAGGTCAGTAGTGGAACCGAAGTTGCGAGAATTCTAACGCATCATTGACGACGCGATACACCATGCGATGCTCATCCGTAATTCGGCGCGACCAAAAGCCCGACAGCGCGTGCTTCAGTGGCTCCGGCTTACCCACACCGCTGAATGGTTCGCGTTGTATCTCCCGAATCAGCTTGTTGATCCGCTCCACCATTCGCTTGTCTTGCTTCTGCCAATATAGGTAGTCTTCCCATGCCTCGTCTGCAAAAATCAACTTCACTTTGCCAGTTTCCGCTCGACACCCTTGTCTGCGTTCAGTTGTGCAACGGCGGAGAGAAGACGCTTGGCGTTGGCAGGTGTGCGCAACAGATAGGCTGTTTCCTCAAGCGCTTTGAAATCTTCAAGCGAAAGCATCACAACGGATTGTTCGCCGTTGCGCGTGATAATCAAAGCTTCATGATCATTACAAACCCTATCCATTGCGCTGGCGAGATTTGCACGAACAGTGGTATAGGTAATTGCGTCCATGGGTGGCTCCTGAAATGTACGTCTTACTGTACAGCATTAGGCGCTAGGTGTCCAACCCGTCGTTCTAGGGGACGCGCCGCGATGAAGTTGCGTCGCGTCCCCTGAGTTTCCATCATGATTGTAGGATAGTGTCTCGTACTGTATGTCTGTTAGACTCGTACCAAATAAAGGTAGATCGGTGTAACACTGATTGCCCATTTTGCAAACTTCGCCTCGGATGACTCTAAAAATCCCGTTATGTCCAAACTAGATAACATCCCTGAACCCAGCGAGACTTCTTCTCTTCGTGCCGTCGCTTTCTTCTGCGGTACTGGAGGCATGAGCTTTGGGCTGTCACAAGTTGGGATCCAATTTCTGGGAGCCCCTTACCTTCAACGTTAGGAGTTACCAGTGGAATCAAATCGTTATAAACGTGGTTGGGAAAAACTCAAGGAGATCGACGGTCACGCCGGCGAGAAGGTGATTGATGCATTGAAGGACATTGCGCCGGATCTCGCCCGCTACACCATTGAGTTTCCTTTTGGTGATGTTTACTCCCGTGGAGTTCTTTCGCTAAAGGAGCGGGAAATTGCCACCGTTGCTGCTTTGGCCGCCTTGGGTAATGCACAACCCCAACTCAAAGTACATATTCATGGAGCACTCAACGTCGGTTGCACAAGGCAAGAGATCGTCGAAATCATGATTCAAATGGCTGTGTACGCCGGGTTTCCTGCAGCGCTCAATGGTATTTTTGCAGCCAAGGAAGTCTTCGCCGAGCGTAATCATTTGGGGCAGGTGAATTGACCCTCCTAACTCTGCATTCGAGCGGGATGCGCCAAAAGCCGCGCGCTCCTCAATTTGAACGTTGCACGATCTAACCTTATTCGTTAGGCATCTCACCAGAAAGGTGACAATAGGCACACATCAAGATAGACTTGGGGCATGAAACCATTTCGCTGGAACCACGAAAAGAATGAGGCGCTGAAAATTGAGCGCGACATTTCATTCGAGATTGTAGCGCTTGCTATTGAGGCTGATGGCCTGCTGGATGAATTGCGCCACCCAAACACGGAAAAATATCCGAATCAATCCGTTTTCGTCGTAGCATTTGATGGTTATGCTTACTTGGTGCCTTACGTTGAAGAGCCGGATTACTATTTTTTGAAGACAGTAATCCCCAGCAGAAAGGCTACCAGAGACTATTTGCTGAGGGGTAATCCAGATGAAAAAGCTTGATGCGTTTGAAGAAGACATTTTGGCAGCCTATGAAAGAGGGGAGTTCAAGTCCACATCCCCTTCAAAAGCAGAGTTGGCAAAATTCAAAGCGGCTGCTACAGCCACCTTTCTGAAAGAAAAGCGGGTTAACATTCGCCTTTCCGCGCCAGACTTGATGGATATTCAAGCACGTGCGCTTGAAGAAGGTATGCCATATCAGACGTTAATCGCCAGCGTCCTTCACAAGTTTGTGTCGGGGCGCCTTGTAGAATCTTTGCCCAGTCTAACTTCTCATTCAAGCGGAACGCGCCAAAAGCGGCGCACTCCTCAATAGCTCCGCGTCTGAATTTCACGAGCTCGGCGATCCACACTGGTTACGCAACGGCTGCGTCTTCTTAAGTCGACACCCCGCAAACGCATTGCCTCCCGGCGAGGGTGCCGCACAACTCGGGATCCCTTTGGACCACCCGCAAGCTGCGCTTGAGGTCCATAACACCACCCCAGAAATCACAATGATGTCTGGGTTTTTATTTACAACTACAGATCTAGTGGGAACTAGAACGGAATATCATCATCAAAATCTTCCATGGGCGGGGGAGCATCCTGCTTGCGTCCTGCTCCGGCTGCTGCGGGGGCAGCTGAGGAGCGTCCACCGCCATGATCTTCTTCATCAAAACTGGCGGCACCGCCACTACCGCCGCGTGATCCTACCAGCTGCAGGCGGTCGCCGATGATTTCCGTGGTGTAGCGCTCCTGACCGTCCTTGTCCGTCCATTTGCGGGTCTGCAGGCGGCCTTCCACGTAGGCCATGCTGCCCTTGCGCAGATACTCCCCGGCGATTTCAGCGGTACGGTTGAAAAACACTACACGATGCCATTCGGTGCGCTCCTGCTTGTTGCCGTCCCGATCCTTGTAGGTTTCAGAGGTAGCCAAACTGAAATTGGCGATAGCCGCCCCGCTGGGCTGATAGCGCATCTCCGGGTCCCGGCCCAGATGTCCTAATAATATGACCTTGTTCACTCCCGCCATTGTCAGATCTCCTTATGTACAGGGGGACGGCTGTCCCCGAAAGCTCTATACTAACTCATTCGCAGAAAATCTCATTCCCAAGGCAAAAAAAGGCTGTGGCTAGATGGAACACATCCATATCCGGGGCGCACGCACCCATAACCTCAAAAACATCTCATTGACTCTGCCCCGGGACCGCCTCATTGTCATCACCGGCTTGTCGGGTTCAGGCAAATCCTCCCTGGCTTTTGATACCCTCTACGCCGAAGGCCAGCGTCGCTATGTGGAGAGCCTTTCGGCTTATGCCCGACAGTTTCTGTCGCTGATGGGCAAGCCCGATGTGGATGCCATTGAAGGACTGTCTCCCGCCATTTCCATCGAACAGAAATCCACTTCCCATAATCCCCGCTCGACGGTCGGGACGGTGACCGAAATTCATGATTATCTGCGTCTGCTCTATGCCCGCACCGGCACGCCCTGGTGCTGCGGGGCACCCATCCAGAGCCAGACCATCAGCCAGATGGTGGATCAGTTACTGGCTCTGCCAGAAGGCGAAAAGCTGATGATTCTTGCCCCTCTGGTGCGTGACCGCAAAGGCAGCCATGAAGAAGTGATCAGCACCCTACGCGCCCGGGGCCTGATCCGCGCCCGGGTGAATGGCGAGATGCTTGAACTGGACGAAATCCCCAGCCTGGACAAAAAACGCAAGCACCGCATCGAGGCGGTCATTGATCGGCTGGTGCTGCGCCCTGACAGCGGGCCACGCCTGGCCGAATCCCTGGAGACTGCCCTCAGTCTGGCCGATGACCAGGCCATTGCCGTATTGATGGGGCCGCAACATCAGGAAGAACGGTTATTTTCGGCGCACCATGCCTGCCCCAGCTGTGGACGCTCCTTTCCGGCCCTGGAGCCCCGGCTGTTTTCCTTCAACAATCCGGCGGGAGCCTGCCCACGTTGTGATGGTCTGGGGGAAATCACTTTTTTCGATCCTGATCTGGTGGTGCCTGACCCGCGCCTGAGCCTGAGTAGCGGGGCCATTGCCGCCTGGACCAAGCGTCACAAGGAACACTATGCCCCGCTCCTGAAGGCGCTGGCCGCCCATTTTCACTTTTCTCTGGAGACTGCCTGGGAGGATCTCCCTTTTGAGATACGCGAACAGATATTGCACGGCTCTGACGAACGCATATCCGTGCAGCAGGGCTCCCGCAGTCATCAGATGCATTTCGAGGGGGTCATCCCCGGCCTGGAGCGCCGCCTGCGCGAATCCCAATCTAATCTGGCCCGGGAAGAAATCATGCGCTATATGGGTCGCTTGCGTTGCCCCGCTTGCCAGGGCAGCCGCCTGCGTGAAGAGGCGCGCATGGTCAAAGTCGGGCCGCTGGCCATTCAGGAAGTCTCCGCCCTGCCCATTCGCGAGTCACTGCAACATTTTGAGCAGCTCCAACTGGAGGGACAGGAAGCCGTCATCGCCGAAAGAATCCTCAAGGAAATCGGCAGTCGCCTGAAATTTCTGGTGGACGTGGGGCTGGCCTATCTGAGCCTGGATCGTTCGGCAGAAACTCTCTCGGGCGGAGAAGCCCAGCGCATTCGCCTGGCCTCCCAGATTGGGGCCGGACTGGTGGGGGTCATGTATGTGCTGGATGAACCATCCATCGGCCTGCACCAGCGCGATAATGACCGCCTGATCGGCACCCTCAAACACCTGCGCGATCTCGGCAATACAGTCATTGTCGTGGAACATGACGAAGATGCCATTCGCGCTGCGGATCATGTGGTGGATATGGGGCCCGGGGCCGGCACCCACGGCGGTTCGGTTATCGCTCAGGGTACCCCCGAGGATATCCGCGCCAATCCCGATTCTCTCACTGGCCGTTATCTGACCGGCGACCTGTGTATTGCCGTTCCTGAACGACGGCGCCATGACCAGCAACGCTGGCTGGAAGTCATCGGTGCCACCGGCAACAATTTACAGGCGGTCCATGCCCGGATTCCCATCGGCCTGTTTACCTGCATCACCGGGGTCAGTGGTTCGGGCAAATCCACTCTCATCAACGACACCCTGTATCCGGCCTGCGCGCGGGCGCTGATGGGCAGCACCCAGAGCCCGGCTCCCCATCAGCAAATTCTGGGGCTGGAAGCACTGGACAAGGTGATTGCCATCGACCAGAGCCCCATCGGGCGTACGCCGCGCAGCAACCCGGCCACCTACACCGGACTGTTCACCCCGATTCGGGAACTGTTTGCGGCCACCAGTGAAGCCCGGGCCAGAGGCTACAATCCCGGCCGTTTCAGCTTCAACGTCAAGGGCGGGCGCTGCGAGGCCTGCGAAGGCGATGGCGTTATCCGCGTGGAAATGCATTTTCTGCCGGACATTTACGTCCCCTGCGACGTATGCGCCGGCAAACGCTACAAGCGGGAAACCCTGGATGTGCATTACAAGGGCAAAAACATTCACGAAATTCTGGAGATGACCGTGGAAGATGCCCGGGAATTTTTTGCACCGGTTCCGGCCATTGCCCGTAAATTGCAGACTCTTCTGGACGTGGGGCTGGGCTACCTGCGCCTCGGCCAGTCCGCCACCACTCTATCGGGAGGGGAAGCCCAGCGGGTGAAGCTGTCCCGGGAATTATCCCGGCGCGACACCGGGCGGACCTTGTATATTCTCGATGAGCCGACCACCGGCCTGCATTTCCATGATATTGCCCTGCTCCTGGTGGTGCTGCAGAAACTCGCCGACGCCGGCAATACCATCGTGGTCATCGAACATAATCTCGATGTCATCAAGACGGCCGATTGGATTATCGACCTCGGTCCGGAAGGGGGATCTGGGGGCGGCCAGATTATTGCCACAGGCAGCCCGGATGCAGTCGCCCACCATCCGGCTTCCTACACCGGTCACTACCTGGCGCGACATTTAGCCCGATAAATTGCACAATATGGCCGTAAATCTGACCTGGAGCCGTGAATATGTCCGTTCTCCCCGAACGTCGTGAACAAATCCGTAGCGCCCACGCCGCCCTCATCCTGCAAGTGGTGGCCGCCTGCCAGAACACCCAGTTACGCCCGCCGGTGGAAGACCATCTGCGCGTTGCTGCTGCCAATGGCTGGGGCGATCTGGTGGCGGTACTGCAGCAGATTCTCGGCGGCAAGCGTGAGCTAGGCCTGTTGCAAGGACTGGATGAGGAAGACAGCGTCATTGTCGAATCCATCCTCATGGGTCTGCAAAACCCGGCAACTCTGCCTCAGCCTGCCGGTCAGGCGGACCCGGGCATGGCCGCGCCGGGACTGGCCAGCGTCATCCTCGCCGCCCGCCGGGGCGACCCCCAGGCCGTGGCCTGGCTCGGGCAGATGGCCAGCCAGATGCAAAAAGCGGGGGGTGATATGGCGCGCATGGGCGCCGCCCTCGGGCCCTTGTCCAGAGGCCTCGACGATCGCCGTAAACTGGAAAAAGGCATGGGTCCCCTGGGGCGCAGCCTGCTGCAGGGGGTCCTGGATGAACTCGCCAAGGCCGAGCTGCATTAATCTCTCATGCGCCAGGATAACTTGAAATAGTCTTTTCCTGCCCTTATTTCCCAAGCTAACGTCATTTTATTTTTCAGGAGTATTGCATGGCCACTGGTGAACATATCCGCGAAGTCAACTTAGGCAATTTTCAGGAAGCCGTCATTGGGCTTTCCCAAAAGACCCTGGTCCTCGTGGATTTCTGGGCGCCCTGGTGTGGGCCCTGCCGCGCCCTCGGTCCCATCCTCGAAAAACTGGCGGAAGAAATGCAGGGGGCTTTTGTTCTGGCTAAAATCAATTCCGATGAAAATCAGGAACTCTCGCAAAAATATCAGGTGCGGGGAATTCCTGCCGTCAAGGCCTTCAAAAACGGTCAGGTCGTGGATGAGTTCACCGGCGCACTTCCCGAATCTGCCATTCGTCAGTTTCTGGAAAAACATCTGCCCAAGCCCGGCGATGACCTGCGCGCTGCAGCCATGAATGCCATGGCCCAGGGCAAAACTGCCGAAGCCCAGGCCTTGCTCGAAGAAGCCCTCCAGCAGAATCCCCGGAATGACCAGGCACGACTGGCGCTGGCCCATCTGGCCATCCAGCAGGGCCAGCACGCCGAGGCGCAGGCGCAGATTGATGCCATGTCGCCTCTGTTTCAGATGGAAACCGAGGTGGAGGGTCTGAAGGCGCTGCTGGAGTTTACCGCAGAAGCGCGCAAAGCGCCGCCCATGCCGACCCTCGAGGCAACCATTGCCCAGGAAAAAGGCGACGCCCGCGCCTTGGCCATGTATCAACGCGCCCTGGTTCTGCTCCTGCAGGGCCAGGAAACAGATGCCTTAGATCAGCTGATCGAAATGGTGGAACGCCATAAAAATTACGAGGATGGCCTCGCCCGCAAAACGATCCTGAAAATTTTTGCCCTGCACGGCAATCAGGGAGCGATGGTGGAACAATATCGGACCAAACTGTCCCGCGCCCTGTATTAAGTGCTATGGTAGCTCACACACAGGAACCAAACCTTTCAATTTAGTGTCCTAGAGAATCAAAACTCCAAAGGAGAGTCCTATGGCGAATAGTCGCCCCAACAGCCTGTTAAAACGCCCGAAACTGCTCATCACCGCCATCGTTGCCGCCTGCTTTGGTTTTAGCCTCGGTGCCACGGAATGGGCCCAGGCGGATGCCACCGCGCCCGCTTTATCCATCAGCACCAATACGGCGCCGCAACAGGCTCTGGTAGCTCTCCCGGATTTTACGCCCATCATTGATCGCTACGGTCCGGCGGTGGTCAACATCAGTAGCACCACCAACAAGGTGATCCATCAGCAGACCAATCCGTTTCCGCCCAATTCACCTTTTTATCAGTTCTTTCAGCATTTCGGGGCTCCCGGACAAGGGGGCGGCCCCCAGCATCAGCAACACGAAAAAATCCAGTCCCTGGGCTCTGGTTTCATCATTAGTCCCGATGGCTACATTGTGACGGCGGGGCATGTGGTGCGTGGGGCCAATCATATTGTTGTCACCCTGACCAACCACCATGCCTATCCGGCCAAGCTCATCGGGCTTTCAGTGCGTTATGATACGGCCCTACTGAAAATTAATGCCAAGGATCTCCCGACAGTACCTCTCGGTAATTCTGACCATCTGAAAGTAGGCCAATGGCTGCTGGCAGTGGGTGCGCCCTTCGGCTTTTATAATACCGTCACTCAGGGCGTGGTCAGCGCCATGAACCGGCCCCTGCCCGATGATGAATATATTCCTTTCATTCAGAGTGATGTGCCCATCAATCCCGGCAACTCCGGCGGGCCGCTGTTCAACATGAAAGGCCAGGTGATCGGCATCAACGACCAGATTTATACCAACAGCGGCGGCTACATGGGGCTGTCATTCTCCATTCCCATCAATACCGTGATGCGCGTGGTCCAGGATTTCAAGGATCACAAGCCCATTCAGTTCGGATATCTGGGTGTTGAGGTGCAGGATGTGACGCCGCAAATGGCCCAGGCCCTGCACCTGCAGGAACCGGTCGGGGCGCTGGTGGCCTCGGTCATGCCCGGTAGCCCGGCGGCCAAGGCCGGGATCCAGCCCGGCGATGTCATTGTCACCTACAACGGCAAGCCGGTGTATAACGTCGGGCAATTGCCGCCCATGGTCGGCAACACCGTTCCGGGTAGCCATGCCAGCGTCGGTATCCTCCATCATGGCGTGGCGGAAACCAAAAACGTGCTGGTGACTGCTCTGCCGAAAAAAATGGATGAAAAAAGCAGCAGTGCATTACCCTCTGCACCAACCAAAACCCTGAAAATTCCGCGCATGGATATCCATGTCCAAGATCTGAACCCGGACATTGAAAAACAGCTGGATGTGCATCATGGCGTCGTCGTGGTGGGGGTCAGCGAAGGCCCGGCTGCCGAAGCCGGCCTCATGCCCGGCATGATCATCCAGCAGATCAATCAGCAGAAAGTCAATAATGTCAGCACGCTGGCCAGCATTGTCGCCGGACTACCTGCCGACCAACCCATTCCCCTTCTGGTCCGTCAGGGTAAAGCCAGCATTTATGTGGTGATTACCCTGTCCAAAAAATAGGGCTTTTCGGCGGACCTGTTGCCGCAGTCCCCGGGGACTGCGGTTTGAGCGTCAGAGGACGTTACGTTCGACAATAACCTCTGAATAGGGATCGCCCATCGCCACGCAGGCACTTTGCCGTCCCCAGAAACCGGATTTGGAACGATTCACCTGGTAATAGAAGTCGAGGGTGAGGTCCGGCTTGGTGGTAATATCGGCGCTGTAGAGCAGGTTCATCAGTGAAGCACCAATCCCCGTCATCAGGTAATCCACCGGATGATCGGCCTTGCCAAAGCCCCGCAGGTAACCCAATGATTCATAGGGATACCAGGCTCTCAACACCAGGCGTTCATTGGGCACCAGTTCATGAATCCGCCAGACTCCCCAGCCGAGCGCGTTGATACAGGCCACAATACCCGCCATCCAGTCTTCCCGACAATGTAACTGGGGAACCACCAGTTGATACCAGGGGTCCGAGCGCATGATCCCGCCCATCGTGTTGAAACCACAAATATGACCTGCTTCAATAAGCAGGGTGTCGGCCAGCTCTTTACCCCGCAATCCGGAAAATTTTTCCTTGTAATAAAACAGGGCGGGATATTCGTACCACAACATTTCATCGAGCAACGGATGGGTGGCCAGGGCGTTGACCAGCGCCTCCTCAAAACGGAATGACACCAGATTGTAGTAGTCCGCATAGTGGCGGGTCAGACAGACCCCGAATTCACGAATCAATCCATCCGCGTCACCGGCCAGGGGCATGCCGCTTACGGCGGCTATGATGGCCGATTCATCCACATGAAGCCCAAATGTACGCTCAGGAATATCCACTACTTCTGTTACTTGTGGCAGCAGCATACTTTTTTGCGCGTCGCTCATTTGGCCATCGGGATGAGCTATATGCACTTCATTCATCCAGAATTCTGTTTGTTCATCTCCCCGGCTCAGGGCCTGATCTCCTGAACGATTGCCCAGATGACCTGAAAAAGGCTTTTCATAAACTGCAGATAAGGCACCAATGGCAAAGCCCAGATCAAAATGTTCTCCTGCCCAGCGTCTTTTTCCGTAATTCAGGCGCAAAGCAAAACCATAATGGGAATGTTTTTCGACCATCTGAAAGGCATTTTCCGGATCATCCGGCAGACGAAATGAAGCCAGGGGCAAATCACCAAAGCCGCAAAAACGATAGACGGCTTCGGCATAAGCCAGCCGTTCTTCCACGGTCCAGTCAGGATGGCCCTGAAAATGTCTGCGCAGTTGCCGGAAACTCACCTCGGCGGCAGACTGCTTGAGGATGGGATCCCGCTGGATATAGTGGCAGTCCTCGACCACCAACTGTAAAAACCGGTTGTAATGATTGCAGTGGAAAACCACGGGTTCATTGTCGATAGTGACTATACCGGTGCCGGGGTCACGTTGAGGATGTATAGCGGGAAGGGACATTGTGATCTGCTCCACGGCTTGGGCTGAGATTTCTTGATGTCAGTTAGTCGAATCGCGCAAGCTTGCAAGGAACGTAGGAGCAAAAAACCACCCCCACCCACGCCCCTTCTACGCGCGGGGGTGATGCTTTTCGTGCAGGGCCTTGAGGCGGGCCTGGGCCACATGGGTGTAAATTTCGGTGGTGCCCAGATTGGCATGACCCAGCATCAGTTGCACGCTGCGCAGATCGGCACCATGATTGAGCAGATGGGTGGCAAAAGCATGACGCAGACTATGCGGGGAAACTGTTTGCTCAATTCCCACCACTTTGGCATAGCCCTCGATATTCTGCCAGAAACGCTGGCGGGTCATGGCCGCTCCCCGCGCGGTCACAAATACGGCGGCAGAAATCCGCTCACCCAGAATCTGCGGGCGGGCGTTTTGCAAATATGCTGATACCCGCTCGGCCGCCATCTCGCCCATGGGTACCAGCCGCTCCTTGCGCCCCTTGCCGAAAACCATCACCAGATCCGCCGTCAAGTCCAGTTGCCGCATTTCCAGATTGACCAGTTCGGAAACCCGCAACCCGCAGGCATACATCAATTCCAGCATGGCGGCATCACGCAAGCCTAGAGGCCGGGTCAGATCGGGAGCAGCGAGCAGGGCCTCGATTTGCGTCTCGCTGAGCACATGGGGCAGATAACGGGCCAGACGGGGGCTTTGCAGGTTCTGGCTGGGGTTGCGGGTAATCCAGCCCTCACGCAGGGCATAACCGTAGAAGCGACGGGTGCTGGACAGAAGCCGGGCCACGGAACGCAGGGCCGCACCCGATTGCAGTTTCTGCCCGAGAATACGCCCCAGATGACTGGTATCGGCGCTGATTAAATCGACATCCAGCTCGGCCAGGGCGGTAGATAACTGGAGCAGATCCTGCCGGTAGGCAGCAAGGGTATTTTCACCGAGATTTTTTTCGAGCCAGAGCGCATCCAGAAAGCCATCAATACGCTGACGATCCTCAATGGAAGGCTGCGCCATCGGCCTGCAAGCGCTTATTCAATCAAAATAGAAACGTAATACCACCAGCGGATGAATCCACGCCAATGGTCCCCCGGTAATGGTTCCGGCACGCTGGGCGGTACGCCAGACCGGCCAAAAACCCGGGGGATTATCCTGATCAACCGCTCTTTCGGCCACCTGCAACCACCAGTCGGCAGCCGTACCGGATGCCGCCGCATACAATGCGCCCTGCCAGGTAAACGGCGCCGGAACAGGCTCAGACCAGGCCCGTTCGCGATAAGCGGCTAGGGTACTGAAATCCGGCCAGTCTTCACGGCGCTGCCACCCCGCAAAGCTGAAAGTGCTCGCGGCGGCACTGAACAGGACCTTGCGGGCCTGGCGCAAACTACGATGGGGCAAAGTCAGCAAGGTGCCCAGCCAGACATAGAGGCGCATCAACGCCTGGGGTTCATGACGGTGCCCGCCCTCAATAATCATCAGGGTCACGGTCAGGAAAAGCTGACGAATGGCATCCAGGGGTTGATCACCCATGGCCCGCACCCGCCCCATAAAGGCGGGCAGATCCCGTTCTCGCAAAGCATGCAGCAAGGGCTTGTCCACTTCGCTATCGCGGCTGGCGCGCCCTTCGGGAACCACCACCGCCACCCCGGCAGGTTGTTGCCAGTGGCTGTGCAGGAGGGCCAGAGCACCCAGCGCAAAAGGCCGTGCGGGCAGTTCGGCAGCGGCGTCGTGCCACTGCCCGAAAAGAATACTGCGCAGACCCTGAGCATGACTGTCATCGGCCAGACGCTGGGCAAGGCGGTTCAGGACAATCCGCCGGGCATGATCATCATCCGCCATGCTTTGCAGCAGGGGAGACAGTTGCTCCAGGTCAGCTTCTTCCACCGCCTTGGACAGCAGATCGACTTCCATATCCAGAGGCATGGGTGGGCGGGCTTCCAGCAGCAAAGCATCCGGCAGGGCCGGCTTGTCCATCTGCAATCTTTTGCTTTCCTGAATGACCAACGCAGCAGCCAGCAGCTCCACCGGAAGCTGCTCCGCTTCGGCCCAGATGGACTGGCTATCCACTACCACCTGCAGGGCTTCGGTATCTCCTCCAGCACCCCACCAGCAAGGCAGGATATCCTGCTGCCAGGCCGAGCGCAGCAATACCCTCTGACCCGGGTCCGCCCAGAGTGCCGCCTGGTCAGCGCCGGACGCAGAACGCCAGTGTTCCAGAATTTCCCCGAACGCTGGCGTCATCACCCGATTATCCACAGCGAACCCGGACTTTGCCGGGTAGCGCGGCAGATATCATCAGCCCAGTTTTTCTTTGATGCGGGCCGCTTTGCCGGACAGATTACGCAGGTAGTACAGCTTGGCGCGACGCACATCACCGCGACGCTTGACTTCTACCTTGGTCACCAGCGGCGAGTATGAGGGGAAAACACGCTCCACCCCTTCTCCATTGGAGATTTTCCGGACCGTAAAGGCGGAATGCAGACCGCGATTACGACGGGCAATGCAAATGCCTTCGAAAATCTGGATACGTTCACGGTCGCCTTCCTTGACCTTGACGTGTACGGCCACGGTATCGCCCGCACCAAAAGCCGGAAGCTCCGACTGCACCTGTTCTTTGTTGATTTCGTCAATGATGTTCACAGCCCTGCTCCTTCACCTAGTATTACTGCACCTCGCCGTCCTGACGGCGATAATCTTCCAATAACTGCTGCTCTTGCGCACTCAAAACCCGTTGCGCCAACACATCCGGACGCCGCTCAGCGGTACGCCCCAGGGACTGCTGCAAGCGCCAACGGCGAATCCGGGCATGATCCCCGGACAGCAAAACCTCCGGCACCTTCTTCCCGCCCACTACTTCCGGACGCGTATAGTGGGGACAATCCAGCAATCCCGCGTCCGCAAAACTGTCCTCGGCGGCCGAGTCGGCATGTCCCAGCAGACCCGGCAACTGCCGGGCTACCGCTTCCATCAGCACCAGGGCCGGCAGTTCACCGCCCGCCAGCACATAATCGCCGATGGACCACTCAGCATCCACCTCAGCCAGCACCCGCTCATCGATGCCCTCGTAGCGGCCTGCCAGCAAAATCAATCCTTCCGTGCCCGCAAAGTCCTGCACTGCAGACTGCTGCAGACGCTGCCCCTGGGGCGACAAATACAGCACCGGCGCTCCGGGGTTGGCCGCTCGCGCCGCAGCAATGGCAGCCAGCAGAGGCGGCGCCATCATCAACATCCCCGGACCACCTCCGAAGGGCCGATCATCAACGCGGCGGTAGGCGTTATCGCTGAAATCCCGGGGATTCCAGGTATGCACCTGAATCAACCCCTTGGCCTGACCGCGCCCCAGCACCCCCTCACGCAGATAACCGTGAATCAGCTCCGGAAAAATGGTGATGATATCAAAGCGCATCACCAATCCGCTTGCCAATCGGCGTGAATCTGCCGGGCGTCCCTATCCACACCGGCAGCCGTCTCGTCCGACCAGGGAATCAATAGTTCCCCGCCTTTTCCATCGTCCAGCACCATGACGTCATTGGCACCGGTTTCCAGAAAAGACTTTACCGTTCCCAGACATTGGCCTTCCTGATTCAGCACCTGCATCCCGAGCAGATCACGCCAGTAAAACTCCCCCGGCTGCAGCTCCGGCAAGTGCGCTCGGGCAATCCGGATCTCCTGGCCAATGAGCGCACGCGCCTGCTCCCGGTCATCCACACCGACCAGCTTGGCAACCACCCCTTCACCCTGCATGCGCCCTTCTTCCAGCCGGTAGGCGTGGCGCTCAGGCCCCAGCAACCAGGGTGAGTAGTCGAGAATGGCATCACGCAGATCGGTAAAGGAAAACACCTTGACCATGCCGCGCACACCGTAGATGCCGGAAATTTTTCCCAGCACCACCCATTCTTCCGACTCAGGCGGCGGCAACACCCGTCTTACTCACGCCTTCTTTCTTGAAAAAGCCGGCCACCGTGTCAGAAGGCTGGGCGCCCTGGCTCAGCCAGTAAGCGGCACGTTCTTTGTCAATCCGCAACTCGGCGGTAGCACCAATGGGATTATAAAAACCCAGGCGTTCAATGAAACGGCCATCGCGACGATTACGGCTATCGGTCACCACGATGTGATAAAAAGGCCGCTTTTTGGCGCCGCCCCGGGCCATACGAATAACTACCATGTGTTCTCCTTAACCATGTCCTCTCCCACTGG
>NZ_JBYCKQ010000032.1:0-44732 GCF_057473465.1 Acidithiobacillus sp. TH-A117 | reverse complement strand
CCAGAATCCACATGGCCGAAAGACTGGAAGACAGGCCGACGTTGAAGGTGGCAAACAGATGCATGCCTTTACTGATTTTGCCCCAGCCGAAGACCATTAAGCCGATGAAGCCGGCTTCATACATGAAGGCGGTAATGGTTTCAAAGCCGAGGATGTTGCCGAAGAAGGGACCTACGGCCTGGGAGAAAGGGCCATAAAGGATGCCGAAGGCCATTTCCATGGTGACGCCGGTAGCCACACCTGCCCCGAAATTGATGATAAAGATTTTTTCAAAAAAGCGGTTGAGCTTGTACCAGCGTTCATCTCCGCTTTTCAACCATGCGAGCTCCATAAAAAAGAGCAGCCAGGACATGCCGATGGTCAAGGGCGTCCAGAGGATGTGCATGGAGGTGATCCAGGCAAAATCCAGTCGGCTCAAGAGCACCGGTAATGAATTTTCGATAACCATGATGATACTCCCTTTAGCATTGTTGCTATTAGTAACTACTGCCCGCTAAGACAGCAAATGCCGTGCCATCTGTCAGAGTGCAATGAAAGCCCACTGCATCAGTATCTTGTAATATAGATCGGAGATTTGGTGGGCATAACAACCATATCAGGGTGGTTCAAAAGAACCATATCACATAAAATAACCCAGTATAAAAGTATCTTCTTAAATTTTTATAGTCCAAATTGATGTTCTATCCTCACAAAATTAATGCGTTTCAGCCCTCGAATTGTTACAGTTGAGGAAACTACCCATCCGCCTGCTGGATTTGGCATACGTTCTTGATTGCGGAGGATATCCTTTGAAACAGGGCCAGGTATGTCGCTAAGGCAAAAGGTTTCCGTCACTGCCCGGCAGAAGTCCAACTTCTATCTGCTGGATCAGCTGACTGTGCTGCTCGGCCTGGTATTGTCCGGCCAGTTTGCCCGCTTCCTGATCCCGGATGTCCAGAACGGATGGTATCTGTCGGTATGGGCCAGTTCGGGGTTGTTTGTATTTGTCCTGATGCGCAGGGGGGGCATCTTGTTTCCCGGGCTGTGGTTGGGTGGGTTCTTAGACAACTGGTTACTGGGGTATAGCCCTTTTGACGCCCTGGGTTTTGCGAGTGGAGAGCTGCTTGCCGCATGGATTTCGTTACGTTTGCTGTATCGCTGGGCGCCTGACTGGCGATCGCTGGCGTATAAGACGGATTTTTTGCTGTTTCTGGCCTTTCCCGTTGGTTTGAATGGTGTGCTTGCCGGTGCCTGGGGACTGTTCTGGCAGCAAATATTTTACCAAGGACCGTGGCATCTGGCCCCTGCCCTGCTCCTCAGTAATAGCTGCGCGGTCAGTTTTGGTGTTTTGCTGCTGGGCACGAATTTATTGTCCTGGCAGAAGCCCTGGTCCTGGCAACGCCTGCTTGCCGAAGAATCCAGCTTCTGGTTTTTTTCGATTTATGCCCTAGTCGCGACAACCTGGCTTTTCTGGCAGCAGGATAGCGGATATCTGGGGATTGTCGGGTTGCTGTTTGTATTGTTCATGCCCATGCTCTGGGCGCTGACCCGCTTTCCTGTCGATGCCGTCTATCGCTTGGTACTGTTGGTGTTTCTGCTGGCCATGGCCGCTACTGCCCGTGGCCTCGGGCCTTACTCAGGGGCTACGGCCCTGCACCCCATCACCGTCCTGCAGATTATTGGAATAGGGATGATCAGTATCGGCCTTTTTGCCGCTGCCATGATTGCGGAGGCCGCACGCAACAAAGAGAAGCTGCGTCAGGGCAGCCGCTGGCTGGAGCGGCGCGTCGAAGACCGGACTCTGGCTTTGCGTCAGAGCCAGCAGGACTTGCTGGCCCGAGAGCGATTCATTCGTGCGGCCAGCACCGTGAACCGCTTGTTCTCGGAGAGTCTGGATCTGTCGGAAGATCAGGTTTTTCAGCGGTTTTGTGAAACCCTGCAGAGGCAATTACACCTTTCTCTAGCTTGGATTATGGAAGAAGGCCAGGGCATCAACGCCGTAGCGCTGCGCGCAGTGGCCGGTCCTCAGGCGGAAATGTTGCAGAGCATGCTGGAGCAAGCCCCCGGTCTGGTTCATCTCAGCCGTGATTCCGCTACGAGTATGGCCCGTGACTTTGTCTGGCCCGATGGGCATGCGGGTCATCTTGTCCTGCAATGTGCCGAAGAGGAGGGATTTGCGGAGGGGGTGACCGAGGTTCTGCAGCAGGTGACTCAGGATGTGCAGGATTTTTTGCAGCGTCAAAACAATCATTTTTCATTACAACGTACCCGCATCTTGCAGCAAGCCCTGTTGCGCGCTGGAGAAGCGATCCTGGCCGCCGAAGATATGCATGAGCTGCTCCAAAAAAGCTGCCAGCAACTGATCGATAGTGGCATTTTCATTGCCTGCTGGGTGGCGCGGCCGGGAGTGGATGCCTGTATGGACGCCCTGGCTTACGCCGGCTGGAGTGCGCCCAATGCGCTCCAACGACGCTGGCCGGTATCCGCAGATGTCCCCGAGGGACAGACGGTGGGTGCCAGAGCCTGGCGCGCCAATGGCCTGGTGGTTCAGCAGGATTATTTGTCCGATCCCTTGATCCAGTCCTGGCGCGCCGAAGCTCTGGATTACGGATGGCGTGCAGCAGCGGCACTGCCCATTGCTCACGATGGACAGCGCTGGGCGGTTCTGGCCGTCATTGGTGATCAGCCACACATGTTTTCCAGGGATATTTGTGACGTTTTGCAGCAGGTGGCGCGCCTGGTAGGACATGGACTGGACGAGCTGGTTCTGAAGCAAAAACTGGCTGAAGAAAAAATGCAGTTGACCTTGCTTGCCGCCCAGGATGCCACCATGCGCCGTTATCAGTCTGCAGTGATGAAAATCCAGCGCGATCTGCTGGATCGGGCAGCAGTGACGCAAATGTTTCCGGATTTGCTCCGTACCCTGGTACAGGAAACCAATGTGCTTGCGGCCTATATTACCTTGCCTGACCCTGAAAAGGCGCAGATCGGGAATTATTTTATCCAGTGCGATCATGTAGGCTTGCGCAGCGCCCTAGAGTCTTTCACAGACCAGCAAAATGCACTGGAATGGCCGGTAGCGGCCAGCCTGATCGGGCAATTTCTTCATCACCCCCCGGCGCAGATTCATCCCCTGGGTTATCCGGTCCCTCTGGTGAACAGCCTTTTCCTGCAAATGAATCCCCACCTCCAGAAGCTCGAACTGGTGAGCAGGCTCTGGGTCATCGCCGCTACGGACGACAGTCGACCCATGGCCATTCTGGGCGTTTTTAGTGAAAACCCGCAACATTTTACCGAGGCTGTTCAGCAACTGTATGGGCAGCTGGCCAACAGTATTGGTCTGGCCCTGCGCCAGGACGAATATCAGAAAACCATTGAAGAGGCCCGGCAAAAGCTGGAGAAAGTGGCGTTTTATGATCCTTTGACGGGCCTTGCCAATCGTCGTCTGCTGGAAAGCCAACTGGAGCAGGCCATGGCCCGGCATCAGCGGCAGGATGAAGTGCTGGCGGTATGCATGCTGGACCTCGATCATTTCAAACCCATTAACGATGAATTCGGACACGAGGCCGGAGATCAGGTACTGGTGACCTTGGGGCATCGTCTGGCTGAAGTGCTGCGCAAAAATGACATGGTGGGGCGCTTTGGTGGTGATGAGTTTGTGATTCTGCTGGAGTCTGTCCAGAACCAGGACGATCTCTATCAAATTTTGCGCAAAATTGAAAATGTAGTGACCTCGCCCATGCACTTGCAGACGGGTCAAAGTGTGCGCGTCGGATTGAGCATCGGCGTCAGTATCTATGCTGGTGGTGACAAAGTGCTGACCCCCGAAGAATTGCTCCATCAGGCGGATCTGGCCCTTTACGAAAGCAAGCATCATAAACAGGACCGGGACGCCTGTTGGATGCTGCATCAACCCAGTACGGCCCTGGAGCGGGCGCCGCTGGCGCAGCGGCTTCTCGCCAGCGGCCAGTTGCTGGTTTTATACCAACCGGTTTGGGATGCCCGGTCAAACAGGGTGGCAGGTATGGAGTCACTGGCCCGTCTGCGCGCGGAAGATGGCCGTATATTGACTCCCCGGGATTTTCTGCCGCAATTGCGCGGGGGGAATTTGTGTCATCTGACCCAGCGGATGCTGGCGCAGTCTCTGGAGGATCTCAAAAGTCTGGGGGAGGTAGGTGAGAACTTATGGGTTTCAGTCAATATTGATCCGCAATCCCTCAACAAACCCTGCATTCGCCAGATTCGCCAGATTATCCTGGATAGTGGTCTGGATCCGGCCCGCATTATTCTCGAAATTCTGGAGGGCAGCGATTTTCTGGAACGCAATTCCGCTCTGGAACTATTGCGCCAGATACGCGCCCTGGGCGTGCGTCTGGCGCTGGATGATGTGGGTAGTGCTTATGCCTCCCTATTGCGACTCAAGGACCTGCCGGTTGATGAAATAAAGCTGGATCAAGGCTTTGTGCGAACACTGGCCACCCGTCCGGAGGACTTGCATTTTGTGCTGGCGGTACGGGATCTGGCCCAGGGACTGGAAGTGGAACTGGTAGTGGAAGGGGTTGAAAACGAAGCCGTCATGGATGCCATGATGACTCTCAATATTCCGCTCCTGCAGGGACGGCACATTGCCCGACCCATGCCTATCATCCGTTTGCGCTCCTGGTTGCAGCGCAAACAACCCCTGCGCAAGTACCCCGCAACCATGCTGGGAATTTACGCCGCACAAATGGCCAGTCATAACCTGCTGTTCAAAATGGCCCGGCAAAATCCGCATTTGATGCAGGTTGAAACCCTCAGTCAGGCCCGTTTATGCCCCATCCATGACTATTTGCAGAATCTGGAACTAGACGACCAAAAGCGTTTGATGCGCCATCACCAATTATACCATCGGGAGCTGGGCAGTCTGCTCCGACAACTGGCAGAAGATCGCGATCAGGCCGACTGGATAGCCTGGAGTAAAGCCCAGGAAACTTTTCTGCATCTACTGCGCAATGCCTGGCAGGAGCAGGAACATTAAAACTTGCGATGGCGCGCAACCTTATCCTAAGCTTTAATTGAATCATGGATTTGTTCCTTTCTCGCTCAAGGAGTTTCCTCATGTCGGCAGCCCTGCTCAATGCTTCACCCGCCTGGCAACATTTACAGGCGCATCGTCAGACCTGGGAGGGCGTTACCCTGCGTCAGCTTTTTCAGGAAGATCCCCAGCGTGCTGCCTATTTTTCGGCAGAAGCCTGCGGGATTTACCTGGATTATTCCAAGCATCTGCTACGTCGCGAAAGCATGCACCTGCTCCTGGATCTGGCCCGCAGTCGTGACCTGGAGGCGCGCCGGGACGCCATGTTTGCCGGCGAAAAAATCAACTATACCGAGGGCAGGGCGGCATTCCATGTCGCCTTACGGGCACCCAAGGGTACGGTTATGCGGGTTGATGGTGTGGATGTGGTTCCCGAGGTGCATCAGGTCCTGGATCATATGGCGGAGTTCACCCAGGCCATTCATTCGGAATCCTGGCGAGGGGCCACCGGAAAACCCATCCGCCAGATCGTGAACATCGGCATTGGCGGATCCTACCTGGGTCCGGAAATGGCCTGGAAGGCACTGCGGGCTTATCGGCATCCCCATATGCAGCTGCATTTTGTGGCCAATGTGGATGGTGCCACCCTCAGTGAGGTGACCGCGCATCTGGACCCGGCGGAAACCCTGTTCATCATTTCCTCGAAAACCTTTACGACTCTGGAAACCATGACCAATGCCCATGCCGCCCGGCAATGGCTGGTGGATGCTCTCGGCGAGGAGGCGGTAGCCCGGCATTTCGTGGCAGTTTCCACCAACGCCGAAGCGGTCAGGGCTTTCGGTATGGATACGGAGCATATGTTCGGTTTCTGGGACTGGGTGGGTGGCCGCTATTCCATGGACTCCGCCATTGGCCTGTCCACCATGCTCGGGGTCGGCGTGCAGCATTTTCAGGCCATGCTGGCTGGTTTCCATGCCATGGACCTGCATTTTCAGAGCGCCCCGCTGGAGAAAAACCTGCCGGTTCTGCTGGGCCTCCTGTCCATCTGGTACAACAACTTCTGGGGCGCACAAACCCAGGCGATCTTGCCCTATGCCTATGATCTGGCCCGCTTCCCGGCGTATTTGCAGCAATTGCAGATGGAAAGCAACGGCAAAAGTGTGGATGAGGCGGGGCAATGGCTGGCCGTGGATACCGGGCCTATTATCTGGGGTGAGCCCGGTACGGACGGACAACATTCTTTTTATCAATTGATTCATCAAGGCACCCGCCTGATTCCCTGCGATTTCATCGGGTTTTGTCATCCTCTCAGTGATTCTGCGGAACAGCACGAATTGCTCATGGCAAATCTCATTGCCCAGGCGGAAGCCCTGGCTTTTGGTAAAAGCGCGGAGGAACTGCGCAGTGAAGGCGTGGCCGAGGCCCAGATTCCTTTCCGTACCTTTGCCGGGAACCGGCCGAGCAGCGTTCTGCTGGTGGATGCCTTGAGTCCCCATAGTCTGGGAACCCTGGTGGCCTTATATGAACACAGCGTATTTACCCAGGGGGTCATTTGGGGCATTGATTCTTTTGATCAGTGGGGCGTGGAGCTGGGCAAGGTGCTGGCGCAGCGCATTGTGTCTGATCTGCAGGGCAAAACCCATCATCCCCATGACGGTTCCACCTCGGCCTTGCTGGAGCGCTATTTGCGGCGGCGCGGTCATTGATGCAGGGAGTAGTAACCCCTCTTTGCCATCACCGAGATCTCCGAGAAACTTGGACGTGGTCATAGTGCGGTAAAGGGGGATCTAAATAGATTGGCGGTCTCTGTTTTGCTTGTCGTTGAGGCAGGTCGGGAACTTTTACCCGGCTGTGGTTTTCCAATAAAAGATTATCAGCTGGATTGAAGAGCCGCCCAACCATATGAAACAGCCTATTATTCTGGCCATTACGGCCATATTTGCCTGGGGGAGCGTCGCTTGTGCCGCTGTTCCGCCTTTGCCGCCCATGCCCACCCTGCCGCCGCCGCCGCCCATGCCAGCGCCACAATTGACGGGTATCCAGTCTGCCGTTTTGCTGGACGTCAACAGTGGTCAGGTGCTGATGGCGGAAAACGATCAAAAACCCGTCAACCCCTCGGGGCTGGTGAAGCTTATGACCGCCTACCTGATGTATCAGGCGGAAAAGCAGGGTTTGGTCCAGCCTGATGAAAATGTCCATGTGTCGAACGATGCCTGGCATGCCCAGGGGTCGCGCATGTTCATCCAGCCGGGGCTGCCGGTGACCATGTCCGAACTGACCCACGGACTATTGATTGACGGCGGCAATGATGCGGCCATCGCCATTGCCGAAACGGTGGCGGGCAGTGTCGGTGGTTTTGTGGATCTGATGAACCATGATGCCGCTGCCATGGGTCTGCAACATACTCATTTCACCAATCCCGACGGCTTGCCCCAACCGGGGCAAAGCAGCACGGCGCTGGATATGGCCCGGTTGTCCGAGCACCTGATCCAGACCTACCCGCAAGTCATGCAGGTGGCGGGTAAGGTGTCTTACACCTACAACCATATTACCCAGTACAATTATAATCCTCTCGCCGGCCAGAATGGGGTGAATGGCCTGGGCGTAGGGTTGGCCGGAAAAAACAGCTGGAATCTGGCGGTCAGTGCCACCCGGGACGGTCGTACCCTGGTGGCGGTGGTGTTGGGGGCGCCTTCCCGCAGTGCGGCGGGCAGCGATGCCAGCGCCTTGCTGCATTATGGCTGGAACGGCTGGCATAATGTCTCCCTTTACTCAGCGGGAACCATAGTGGCCCGGATCCATAACGGCGACTGGAGTCCGGCGGCGGTGAAAGGCATTACCGTAAGTCCTGTGGAGGTTTCTGAACCTAAGCAGCAGAAAAGCCAGTTACAAACCCGTTTTGTCGCTATTCCCGATTTGAAGGCACCCCTCGCGGCAGGAGCCGATCTGGGTACGCTGCAAATTTCCTGGCATGGTCATCTCCTGAAGACGGTTCCTGTACATGCCCAGACTGCGGTAAAACCGGCAGGATGGTTCACCCGTCTGGTCCACGAAGGCGAGTCCTGGTTATGAGCAGCCTGGAGATCAAGCTGTCTGCCGTTCAGCGGACCAGGAGCTGATTTTGGCAACGCGTGGAAAGTCTCCCCGGCGCCGCTGGGTATTCTGGACGCTTGTGGTTCTGCTGCTGGTTGCGCTCAATATCGTAGTGGGCATCGGTGTCTGGACCTGGCGAATCTGGCAGGAGTTACCCCCGGTTGTGCAGCTCGAAAATTGGCATCCCCAGGAACCTTTGCGCATTTATGCGGACAATGGTCATTTGCTCCAGGTAGTCGGGCCGCAATTGCGTTATGCCCTGCCCCTACAACAAATCCCCAAAACCCTGCAGGAAGCTTTCATTTCGGCGGAGAATTCCAAATTCTACAGTCATAATCCGATGTATTATCCGGTCAGTTTTCCCGGAATTATCCGGGCGGCCTTTGTGGATCTGGTACATATGGCACCAGTCCAGGGTGCCAGCACCATTACCGAACAGGTGGCCCGCAATTTTTATTTGACCCCCAAAAAAACCATCACCCGCAAGGTGGCGGAGATTCTTCTGGCCTATAAACTGGCAGCGCGTTTGCACCGACCTCAGATTCTGGATCTGTATCTCAACAAGATTTATCTGGGTGAGGGCGCTTACGGCGTCGAGGCGGCGGCGGAGACCTATTACGGTAAAACCGTCCAGCAACTCAGTATTGCCGAAATGGCCACCCTGGCAGGTTTGCCCGCAGCACCTTCGGACTTCAATCCCATTGCCTCTCCGGCATCGGCCAAAACCCGGCGGGATTATGTGTTACGGCACATGGCGCGCTATGGATACATCAGCAAGGCCCAGGAACAAGCAGCTCTGGCCGAACCCATCAAAGCCCATTATCACGCCCCGGCCAGCAATATTGCGCCTTATGCCACCGACTGGATCCGGAACTGGCTGGAAAAGCATTTTGGTGCTGACTTCACCTATCGCACCGGGCTGCGGGTGTACACCAGCATCAATCCCGTCGATCAGCGTGCAGCGGATCGGGATATTGCCGTGGGTCTCGAAAATTACGGCATGGGTCTGGACAGTATGGATCCCAAGGCCTGGCATGGTCCCATTGCCCAATTGTCGGCCAGCGCCATGGAAACGGCTCTGCAAGGCCAGCGTCCCAGCCAGTTGCCCCATCATAATCCCGCCAATTTGCACTGGGGGGTCGTCGTCAAGGCCACGCCGGCCATGGCGACGGTATCCTTCGAAGGCCGCCATCTGGTGCATCTGACTCTGCGCGACGTGGCCTGGGCACGTTCAGCGCCCAAGGGCAGTCCGCCGACGGCGGTCAACCAGGTGCTGCAGCCGGGTGATCTGATCTGGCTGCGCCGCTATGTGGTGGCTGCCACCTCGGGTACCGGTAACCCGGTGTGGGGAACCAAGGTCTGGCACACTATTCCCCATGGCGGCTGGCAACTGGCGCAAATACCCCATGTGCAGGGCGCTCTCGTGTCTCTGGACAGCCATAGCGGTGCTATCCTCGCCCTGTCGGGAGGGTTCAGTTATGAGCTCAGCCATTTTGACCGGGCCTTGTACGCCTTCCGTCAACCGGGCTCGGGATTCAAGCCATTTGTGTACTCATCGGCCA
Source organism: Acidithiobacillus sp. TH-A117 (assembly GCF_057473465.1). Lineage (NCBI taxonomy): Bacteria > Pseudomonadati > Pseudomonadota > Acidithiobacillia > Acidithiobacillales > Acidithiobacillaceae > Acidithiobacillus > Acidithiobacillus sp. TH-A117. The sequence goes on along the minus strand of NZ_JBYCKQ010000032.1, from coordinate 35,084 downwards.
TGGATGCGCCGACTTATCTGGCCAGTGGCCGCAAACATTATCTGACGCCGGTATCGCTGATTGCCGATACCCCGCTGGTGATTCATCTCAGCGACGGGCAGGTTTATGCCCCGACCAATTACAGCCGGACTTTTTCCAATATTCCTTTTCCGGTTTGGGAGGACCTGGCAGACTCCCATAATGTTCCCAGCGTGCGGCTGTTGATGCATGTGGGTATTCCCTACGCCAAGCGCTACGTGGAACGCTTCGGGATTCCGGCCAAACAGATTCCCGCTTCGCCTTCCATGGTGCTGGGTTCGGGAGATTTTACGCCCCTGCAGATTGCCCGGGGTTATGCGGTGTTTTCCAGTGGCGGGTTTTTGCCCCATCCCTATTTGATCCGGAAAATCGTCACCGCTCATGGCACGACGGTTTCCTTGCTGGGTTGTCCCCTGGGTTATCGCCCTCCGGCAAAGCAGACAGTGATTCCCCCCGGAGTGGCCTTTTTGATGACGCGCATGATGGAGCGGGTGATCCGGGTAGGTACCGGGGTGGCTGCGCAGATTTTGCATCGTCATGATCTAGCCGGGAAAACCGGCACTACCAACCACGAAGACAATGCCTGGTTCAATGGTTTTAATCCCAATATCACCACTTCCGTCTGGGTGGGTTACGACAATAATCAATCCATGGGGACTTGGGCGGCAGGCGCCCGCGAAGCCTTGCCGATCTGGATTCGTTACATGCATACGGCGCTGGCGGCTTATCCTGATGCAGGTTTCTTCCAGCCGCCTGATGTGGTGACAGCGCATTACAATCCCAAAACCGGGAATCTCGCCCCCCGGGATGATCCCGGGCACAAGTATCCTTTGGGTTACTTTCTTGCCGGTTATCTGCCGCCCAAGCCTAAACCCAAAGTCAGTGCAGAAACCCGGAGTTTCATTCATGCGTTGATGCAGATTTTCTAGGAGACTGACGATGAAGCAGTGGCTGGCCCTGATTATTATCGCCCTGTGTTTCTGGGGGGCTTTTGAAGTCAGCCATCACTGGCTGGTACAGCATCCGGATCGCCCGGATCAGCGGACCCTGAAGGTGATTTCCCCATAAGCGAAAGCAGGAATACTGAAATACCCCGGTGTAAACATCTGTGCTACATTTCCACGGCTTTAACTGGGATGTTGTGAAATTACAGCCATTATCAAAGGAAAATATTATGCGCCGTATGTTGACTGCCGCTTTATTGTTGACCGGTTCGCTTTCTGTTTCTGCGGTGGCGGCCGATGCGCCCATGCAGCCCGGGCTCTGGGTGATGCATGTTTCCGGAGTCACCAAAGTTTCTTCGCCTCCGGTCAGTACGCCCATGGAACGCAGTACGCAGATTTGCGTGAAAGCTCATCAGAAACCAGAGTCCGTTTTCCTGCCACAGGGGAGTGATCGCTGCACCGGCAGTCATAAACTCCTGCCCGATGGAAAAACCCAATGGACTTTCCACTGTCAGGCACCCGGAGCCTCCATCACCCAGGTGGGTTGGTTCCGGACCAGTCCCCATCATCTCCATGCCCACTGGGTGATTACGGCAGCGGTCCACAGTGAAGCCCATTACGAAACGACCACGGATTTGCAGATGCAGGGTACTTATCTCAGCGCCTACTGTGGCAAGGTGAAATAAGCCAGCGGGATGAGCCCCAGAACAACAGGCAAGGGGCGTTGGAGCGAAAAAAGCCCCTGCTCATCGCCGTTTAATACGAGTTAATACGGGTTACTGGCGCAGCAGTTCCAGAAAAGCCCTGCTGCTGTGACTGGCTTCCCGGCGATATAATACTGAAAGACGATGCTGAATGCGCGGTTGTGTATTCAGGGTGATCAGTCCCGGGCGCTGACCACTGCCGTCATTCAGCGCCGAAACAAAACTTACGCCCAGGCCGCAGCGCACCGCATCGCGAATGGCCGCCAAACCGCTCAGCTCATAACGGATTTCCGGATATATTCCGGCCTCTTTCAAGGCCTGCAGGGCATGGTCACGAATGCCCGAGCCTTCTTCCCGCCAGACCAGCGACTCCGCAGCCAGTGCCCGGAGAGGCAGAGCGGCAGCAGCCAATCCCAGCCAGTACGGATTTTCCGGGGCCAGCAGGACAATGGTCGTTTCCCGCAAGGTTTCCTGGACCCACTCGGCATGTCCTGGCGCTGTCAGATCGTCCTCGACAAAAATCAGGTCTGCCTGATCACGCATGGCCCGGGCAGCGCGACTGTTGGTGGCCGTCAGGCGTAACGAGACGCTGGGATAAAGTTGCTGAAATCGGGCAATAGCCTGAGGGAGCAGGCTTTCGGCATTGCTGTGACTGGCGAGATGGACAGGGAACCGCGTAACATTTTTTCGGTGTCCTGACAGAGGGTCCGGGCATCTTCCAGGGCGTTTTCGATTTGTTCGGCAATACGCAGCAGCGCCATGCCCATGGCCGTGGGAGTGATGCCGTGACGGGTCCGTTGATAGAGCGCTTCGCCGACGATTTCCTGCAAGTTTTTAAGACGATGCGATACCGCCGGTTGGGTCATGAACAGGCTTTCGGCTGCCGCATGGAGATTACCGTGCCGCGCTGCCTGGGCCCAGACCAGCAGTAAAACCGGGTCAATACGCTGATGCAGCATGTCTGCTTTTCCCCATTGTAAAATTATCTATGCTTATTTCACCCATGAAAAACTAGCATTGGATGCATAAGCTGTCCAGGTGCAAGCTGTCCTCATATTCATTGAGCAGGAAGCCGCCGTCATGAAAATATGGGCTGAAGCACCCGGAAAAGATCCCCGCGAAATCATTCGTCATTTCACTCCCAACTGGTTCGCCGCCAATATGGGTACGGGTATTCTGGCGCTCATGCTCGCGGAGTTTCCCTATGGGGAGTGGGGACAGAAAGTACTGGCTCAGGGCTTATGGATCATCAATGTCGGGTTTTTTGTGCTCTTTGCCCTGTTGTTCATGGGGCGGGCGGTGTTTTATCCGGCCAGTTTCCGACGCCTCTTTCAGCATCCGGTACAATCCCTGTTTATTGGTGCCATTCCTATGGGCTTTGCGACCATTATCAATGGCCTGCTCATCATCTGGCCGATCACGCCCCTCACCCTGCAGTTCACCCTGATTTTGTGGTGGATAGATGTGGCCATGGCACTGTTTTCCGTGCTGCTGGTGCCCTTTTTCATGTTTACCGCACAGGAACACAGCGTGGAGCGCATGACTGCCGCCTGGTTGCTGCCCATTGTCCCACCCGAGGTGACGGCGGCCAGTGGCGGATTGCTGGCCCAGCATCTGGCCCCGGCGCTGGGCAGTACGGTCATTTACCTGAGCTATCTGCTCTGGGCCGTTTCGGTGCTGCTGGCCATGGGCATACTCGCTATCCTGTTACTGCGACTCACCCTGCACAAGCTTCCGCACCAGGATATGGCGGTATCCGCCTGGCTTCCATTGGGACCTCTGGGTACCGGCGCCATGGCCATGATCACTCTGGGCGGCGCCGATAAAATCGTATTTGCCGGAGGCCCCCTGGCCGCCATGAGTCAGTTTGGAGCCATGGCGGGACTATTTATCGCTCTGCTTCTCTGGGGGTTTGGGTTCTGGTGGCTGCTGATGGCAGTGTTTTTTACCCTGCGTTATCTGGGAGAGGGGCTGCCCTTCAATATGGGCTGGTGGGGTTTTACCTTTCCCCTGGGCGTATTCAACGCCGCCACTTATTTGCTGGCCCGGGAAACCAGTTGGCCTGTGCTTCTACCCCTGGGCGCTTTCTTCACCATCGCTCTGGCCAGCTTCTGGATCATCGTCACCCAGCGCAGTTTTGTGGGCATGTGGAGCGGACGCCTGTTCCGTGCCCCCTGCTTGTCGGTGGAAACCGGGCTACCGGAACCCATTTGTGTGGACGCTGCGGAAAATACCGCCGGCGACGATCTCATGCACTCCCTGCGGGAGTAAAACGTGTGATCAATGGAATCGTCCTGTTGTGTAATTCCATTTCTAAACCATTAGGACATTTTTTATCCATGGCCAAGAGACGATGGAACGCAGGCGGTCGGGATCGTTTTCGAAAGCGCGCAGAGCGGCTTCCAGGTGGTCCTCCAAAGCCCCAATACTATCGAACACCCGGTTATGGAAATGCTTTTCCCGCAATTCATCCCAGACGTGTTCCACAGGGTTCAGTTCTGGTGCATAGGGCGGCAAACTCAGGATTCGGATATTGTCGGGGACTTTCAGGGTGCGGCTGGAATGCCAGCCGGCTCCATCCATGATCATCATGATGCTGTGCTGGGGGTGGCGCTTGGCCACTTCGTGGAGAAACAGTTGCATGCAGGACGTGTTGACCTGCGGTAAGATCAGGGAATCCATTTGTCCCGTGACCACATCCACGGCGGCGTAAGCATAGGTATACTCATGGGTAAGCATGGCCTGACAAATGGGCCGCATCGGTTTGGGGGCCCAACAGCGCCGCACATCGCTGATCCGCCCAAAACGCGCTTCGTCCTGAAACATCACGATAACGGGGCGCTGCTCGGGGAAGGTGGCTTGCGTTTCCTGGAGGGTTTCGGGGAGTTTTTTTTCCAGTCCTCCTGGGCTTGTGGATCACTCTGCGGGTGGCGCTTGTCGGGTGCCAGCTTCCGCCAGCCATGCCGGTGCAGGAGATTATAGACAGAGGATAAGGCCATTGGGCGCGGTAACTGGGCATCTATATGCGCCTTCACTTGCCCGACCACCAGGATGCCCCCCGTACTGGCATGATCTAAAAATGGTGCCAAAATCGCCGCCTCTTCTTCCGGGGCCATCAACTGCCGCCGCCGACCACCCCGCGCTTGACGCTGACCATCCCCCGCCGTCTCTCCCGAGAGAAAACGATTGCGAATCCGGCTGGTCCAGTGGACGGATCGGCCTATGACCTGCGCTGTCTGCTCCAGACTTAATCCATAATCCAGCGGCAGAACGACCGATTGCGCCTGTCGTAACTGTTCCAGCGTTTTTGCGCCGACCAGCATCTGCCGCGCCGCTTCCACGCGATCCCCACCCCTTGCCACTCTTGCCATAACCACCTCATTTTTACATGCTCAAGTCATGGCTATTATTGCTCTAATGATTTAGAAATTGAATAAAAGGAGAAAACGAAGATGAAAAAAAATGCCATGAAACTCACTGTTGCCGCTTTACTGTTGTTACCGAATCTGGCCTTTGCCGATAGCCATTATGTCAGCATCCAGCAGTTTCTGGAGGCGGGCCATGTGACTGGGAATATCCGTTCTTACTATTTCAACCAGATATTCAGTGGCAGCATTCTACCCAATAAGTACGCTTATTCTCTGGGTGGTATGCTGAAGGTGCACAGCGCTCCTCTCTACGGCGTAAGTGCAGCAGTGGCTTTTTATGCCGCCAATAGCCTGGGCGCCAATGACCTCAGTGCCCCCGGTTATACCCATCTGGATGCGCTGTTAATGGGTGAAAAAGACAGTCTCGACGTGCTGGGACAAGCCTATTTGCAGTATCAGAACCCCTGGTTACAGGCCAAGGCCGGGAATATATTGCTCAACACTCCCTGGATGAATCCCTCCGATGCTTTCATGATCCCCAGCACCTTCCAGGCGGTCAGCGTCACCGTCACGCCATTCAAAAATCTGCAAGTGATCGGTCTGCGGGAATTTCGCTTCAAGAACCGTACGCAGGAAAATTATTACCGGGAGACGTTGTTGAACCAGAATCCCCTGTATCCCCATATGCCGGATCATATGGACGGCACTTTGGCTTTCGGGGTCAAGGCCCATTGGCAGGGGTGGCGCTCCACGGCCTGGTATTACCGGTTTTATGATTTGGCCAATCTGTTTTACGGAACGGTGCATTATGGCATATCTGGCTTGCCGGATGGACTGAAGCCATTTGCGGATTTCCAGTATGCCCGAGAATGGGCGGACGGTGCGCAATATGCCGGTCCGGTCAACGCCACCGTCTTTGGCGGGATGGTGGGCTTGCAAACGCCCGTTGGGCAGATTTTTGCAGCCTATAATGCCATTCCCAGCCGTAGCCCTTTCTCCATGGGTGGACGCACTGTATATAATGGCGGATTTGTTTCACCCTATACCCAGCAGTACAGTGCCGACCCTCTCTATACCAGCATCATGGATTACGGCCTGGTTTCGGCGTCAGCCGCCGGACATGCCTGGAAGTTCGGCTTCTTGCTGCATCCCTTCCCATCATTGCGCATCAAATATTCCTACAGCCTGTACTGCACCCAGCCCTATTTGCCTACGGTAGGTGCCAACTATCTGGACCTGACGTACACCCCTGGCGGATTCTGGAAGGGGCTTTCTCTTCGCAATCGGTTGGCTATTGATCACAGCAATCCCTATGCGGGTTATCAGGGCACTTTCATTGATGATCGGCTGATGCTGCAGTATTCATTTTGAAGCTTTTGCGGTAAGACCTCCTCCTCTCCGTTATTGCAGAGATGGGTTTGGCTCCATAAAGGTGGGGCCTTTTTACGTGCGCCCGGCACGGGCGCACTCTTGGAGGTTCAGGAAGTACAGAATGCATCCACCATAGTCAAACGAGATGATAAAGGTTAATGCTTCTCCCCAATGAGGAACAGGGTTTTTCGACTATGCTTCAATGCTTCTCACATATCATGCCATGGATCTACTGCTTTTAACCCACATCAAAATTTGCTTGTTCCAGGATATGTGTAACAGGCGATACTCCCTTCTCCCTGATCTCCGGTCCTGGGTGAAAATAAGCCACAAAAATCCCCACAATCAGATTTTCAGCTAATACAGGGAACTTTCCTATAGGTCTTTCGGTCTTTTTCAATAGTCAGGAGTCCTGCTTCCTGACAATGGTTTGGATCTCAGGGTTTTTTGACATTAAGGAGGATAGTCATGAAAAGAAGCCCTCTCTCGAAATCAAAACGTCAGTGGCTCACCTTGCTGAGCCTGCCCATACTGGGAACAGCAATGGCCTTACCCCTCGCTCATGCGGCAACTAGCTATGTCTCGGTAGATGGCCATTCAGTGCCAGTTTCCACAGAAAACCGCACCATCCACATCCCGGGGGGGGTTATTCAAATTCATAGTGTGACCTGGGGGACGCAGGGGGTGCCGGGGCATTTGCAAGTGACCGCCGGACAAATCTCTCCCGTCCAGGCGGAAGCGATGATCCATCACAGCTTGTGGCAAATGCGTTCGATGCAAGTGGCTATGGATCGCCAGATTGCCGAGATGAACCAGTTGATGCGGGTGTCTTTTGGCCCATTCGCAAGTCCGTTCTTTAATTTCCCGGAGCCGGTCATGATGACCCGAGTATTTTTGCCGGGACCGGTCATGGTGCCACTGGCAGCTCCAGCCCACCTGGTAGCACCATCTCCCGCAAAAAACCTGCCGGGCCATGAGCTTATGTCGGTGCGCTGGCGGCATCCACAGCAACCCGCTAGTCCTAAGCTACCCATTTAGTCGCATCTATTCGATACACCCCAAGGACCAGCTCGCGGTGTCTGAACACGAGCAGCAGATGATGGCGAATAGTCCAAACGTCTCTTGGAATCAGGCATCTGCCGGGAATCTGTTTATCTTTGCAAATAGATTCAGCCCCACGTCACGGGGCATTTTTACTGAGGAAGGTTTTTGTGTCTGCGCGATTCCATAAAAAATATATCGGGGCTTTCATTTTCGTTGTAGTTTTTGCCAGTAGTCATGTTATGGCCTTTGCTGGTCAATTAAAGGTGTCCATAGTACCCCACTATCCAGTCCATGTTTTGGAAATGCCCAGATCAGTGGCAGGTATGTCATTAGGCAGGATGGAAAAATGGGCACGTATTGGAGATCCCGCAGCAGAAAATGCCCTTGGTCTGGATTACTTATATGGCAGAGGCCTTCGAGAAAACTGGCAAAAGGCCGACTATTGGTTTCGTAAATCTGCACATGCTGGCAATGCCAGTGGCGCTTTTCATTTGGCCTTTGCCTATAACTTTGGCGAGGGGGTCCCCATGAACACCCACAAGGCAGTGTACTGGTGGCAACAATCAGCCAAAGATCGACGGAAATGAGCCCTTCTTGTGTTCAAGCGTATGGTGAAAATCCTTGCAGTAGTTCTGTTCGCGACTTTCTGGGTGGTCTGGATTGGTCATCAAGGGCATCTGCATAGCGAACGAATATTCGCTTCGGAAAATACCGGCAAGATATACGTGAGCGGGTAGTCTGCCTGCTGGGTAGACCGTTAATACCTAACCAGATTCAGTGGGGTGCTTGACCACGGCAGGTCATTCCACACAATTCCAACGCGCTGGCTATGAAACTTGGGGGTGGAGTTGCCCGGCTGAACACTGCAGCAAAGCTGCTTAATTCTGCAATGGTGTCCTGATGATCACGACGTCTGCGCTACGCCTTATTAGCCGATGCCTTCAGTTCAGGCTGAACATTTTCGGCTTGCAGTCCATGTCCAGTCAACCAGCCCAGGAGAATCCCTAGAATCGCCATGGCGGACAAGGCCGGATAACCGATAAATTGTACCAACGGCCCACCCAGAAAGGTTCCCAAAACGGTCGCGACCGCGCCACTGGCATTGAATAAACCCATGGCAGCCCCTTGACTGAAGGGGGTCAGGCGGGCAGTCAGGGTGGTGCCAGAGATGCTTTGCAAGGGCCATACCGCCATAATTACAACAAAGCCCAGCAAGGCGACGAATGTTTTCGGAATAGGGGTAAAAAATAGGAGTAACAACAGACTAAAACCGAATAAGCGCCCGAGCAGGGACCAGCGATAGACCCGACCAGCACCATATTTTCCGGATAATTGCCCACCCACTGAATAGAGAATCAAGGCAAAGGCAGCGGTGATGGCATAGACACTGGAAGTCAACGTGGGGGCCACGCTGTAAGCTTTTTGCATGGCCACCGGGAAATAGGCAAAGAAGGCCGCCACGCCAAAGGACACCGCAAACCAGGAAAACAGAAAGCGCCCGAAGCGCGTATGCAAAACATCCATGAAGCGTTTGCCGCCCCGGAGGGAAAGATGATGGGAAAAGCGCAGTAGCCCACCCCCCAGCAGTTCGGGACGGCCGAAATTGGCCAGCAGACGCCAGTCTAAATCCCGGCGCATTTGTTGACCGATTTCCGCTGTCCAGTCAACCCGCTTTGCGGCCGAAGGGAGCCCCTTGGCAGCCAGCCATATCGTCGGAATCAAAGCCAGTGCAGAACAGAGCAGTCCCAGTTTGAAATTCGCGGTAAAAATCCCGGCAAGCAATAGTCCTCCCACTTGTCCCGCACCATTAAAGGTCTGTAGCCAGCCGAGCCGGGCCTCCCAGTGGTTTTTGGGATCGAACTCCACAATAAATAAACTGGCCACGGTAGCGACCGCCGAAGTGCCTGCCCCTGCCGCCAACGATAACAGCGACCACGGTAAGAGTCCGGGTAAAAACGGTAGAAACCCCAGAGCCAGCATCAATACGATGAAACCACCAAAGAAAACGGGAAGATGCCATTGCTTGTTGTCCGCCAGAAAGCCCCATAGAGGCGAACTCAATAATCCCAGATTGAATCCTCCCATCACATAGGCGACCCAACTGAGATGATGGGATATTGCGACAATCATCAAGGGGAGAAGAATGGGGAGTATTCCTGAAGAGATCGCCCCCAGAATGGCGTAGGAAAGAAACCAGATGGATATCCAGCGTCTTGGCTCATTCAGGATGTGCAGAACCTTGGCCAGATGCGCCCGTGCCCGCTGCCTGCGATCTGTGGATAAAATGGGTTTTTCGGGTTCAGCCTGCTGAGCGATGCTTTCAATCATGACAGATCCTCCCAGGATGGGTGATAAAAGAATTTCAGGACGAGAGCTTGGCCATATAAAATATGGATAGGCATCCCGGCCAATAGTTCCATCGGGAATGGCAAAGGCGCGTACGCCAACTGATTGCGCTGAAACATCCTTGTTTGACATTTCAGTAACATTTTTAAGGCTTGACCATTGAAATTTGTCCCCTATGCATTCACCTGAACCTCCCGGATAATCAGCAGTCAGATGAATTTGGAACGTTTTTTAAACTGCTAACCTTATAAAACTGATTGGCAGTTGTCAGAGTAGGCATTACCCTCGCTGCAAACTTTTTGCTCCGCCGGGTCCTGCGAAGCGTTATATACTCGCAATGCCTGGACGATAAACGCACTGAAAATAACCTATTGTCCAGTACATCCGGCTGGGCTTGTGGGACAGATTAGTCAGTCAGCTCGAAAATCTCCCTGTCTGGAAGTCATCCTTTTCCGTTCTCATACGTTCGTCGGGGTATATGAAATCAGCAAACACCACCTTTTCGTCTATAGTCGAGCTGAATGAGACTACTCTCGGACTTTTTCACATGAAAACCATGTTAACCGCCGGACTGGGATTTTTTCGGCAGCCTACGATTTGTTCATCATTGGTTATGCCTTGGCTTTGATTCGGCAGGAATGGCATCTCGATGCCTTCATGATGGGATTGATCGGTTCCATTTCTCTGATTGCAGTGCTTTTTGGTGCCTATTTTTTTCGGCAGAATTGCGGATATTTACGGACGGCGGAAAATATATGGTGTTGAGGTCCTGCTGATGGCGCTGGGTGTATTGATCGGGCCGGCCAAACGATAGGGGTCCATAGTGATATCCCAACAATACATTAATGGAGGACTGGACCTTTGGGTTGGCTATATCCGGTTTCCTTGAACATGGCCTGACCGGCCGCGCTGGTCATGAAATGGATGAAGGCCATGCCCAGTTTGGGATCAGGAGCATCCGTAGGCACTGCCGCATAAAATACCAGCGGTTGGGTGTGAACCGTTTTGGGGTGGCCATCCACATTCAGAGTGAAGTGGACCTTGCTGTACCAGTCCTTGGACATGGCCGGATCGCTGAGGTTGATCTGCGCAGGCAGGGTGATATAGGGCAGATGCAGGGATTTGACGGCGCTTAAGTAACCCGATGAAGCAGCCATCTGACCACTTTTTAGGCGGGCAAGCAGAGAGGCCTCGGTGAAAATCTGTTGCTGGTTTTCGACGGGGCCGAGAATGTTTTTGACCAGATCCGGCTGGTGATAATATTTTTCTGCCAGCATGAAGGTGAAAACGATGTTCTGACCTTGTGGATCGGTTTTGGGGTCGGTACGACCAAAGCGGACCCCGGGCATTTCAAGAACCTTGTACCAGGGCATTTTACCCGCAGCCGCTTTTTCAAAGTCCTTGGCGTAGGGACTGTTGGGGCTGTAGGCAATGCACATGGCGGTGCTGGCCACTGGATAGGCTTCTTTAACCAGGCCCGCTTTCATCAACACTTCAATGGGTCCGGGAGTAATGGAAACAAATACATCCGGACGCAGCTTGTGTCCGGCGATCAGGTGCGCCAGGCCATAGGCGCCCTGGCCTTCACCCTGGTAATGGACACCCTGGGCCTTGGCAAAGGCGGGCCCCAGGTGCAGATCCATGACGGCACCCATGGAGCCTGCATAGGCAACCCGAAAATCTTGAGCACTGGCAAAGGCAGGCAGAGTGAGAAAGATGGCAGCGGTGAGGCCGGCGGCAATATGAAGTTTTTGCATAAAGTGAACCCATGATTGTTTGTATATGAATATATATAACGATAGATCAACAACAGGTCAAGCGAGCGCGCTCAGCACAGCGGTGAGAAGCCATTTGGGCGCGGTTGACGCCCCTCTATTCGAACGATGGCCGCTGCTTGCCGTTGATTTTTATGATGGATATTCACCACGATGCGCCGCTGTAAGGTGGCGGGATGATGCGACATCCGGGCGTCGGTCCAGTAGCAGTCCCTCAGCCTGGTGACCAGGCCGGTTCGTTGGCTTGACCGGATATATCCAGAAAATGCAGGCCCTTACCGTTGACGGCCACTTCTCCCAACACTTTTTGTTCGCCGCGATGGGTCGCAAAAACCAGCATCCGGCCATCTCTGGCAAAACTGGGGTGCTCGCAGTTGCTACCCGCATAAAGAACCTGCAGGTCATTGCCGTCGGGGCGCATTTCGGCCAGCGATAATACTCCGCGATAGGCATGAATAAAGGCAATCCAGCGCCCGTTGGGGGCGTAGCTGGGAGAAACATTGTAACCACCCGCATAACTCAGTCGTTCAATGTGACTGCCATTGGCGCGCATCTGATAAATCTGGGCACTACCCTGGCGGTTGGAGACAAAAACCAGATGATGGCCTCCGGGTGACCAGCTGGGACTGGTATTGACGGTTCCCTGGCGCGTCAATACCCGTTCGTGACCAGTATGCAGATTTTCAAGCACCAATTCGGTGCGTCCCCGTTTCCAGACCTTGGCGAAAGCCAGATATTGGCCATCGGGCGAAAAAGCCGGAGCGCTCAGGGCGCTGCCCTGGTCGGGAACCTGGTGGCGCTGACCATTGGCGAGATTCTGAATGTAGATGACTGAATGGCGGTGCCGGTAGGTGACATAAGCCAGTTGCCGGCCATGGGGCGACCAGTCCGGGGAGATGATCGGGATTTTGCCGCGCAAAATGCTACGGGCATTCCAGCCGTCTGACTGGGCTACATCCAGAGCGTAATGGCTACCCTGTTGATCCACATAAGCAATATGACTGGCAAAAGGGCCGGGCTCACCGGTAATCTGCTGATAGAGCAGGTCGGCAATTTCCTGACCGACCATGTGATAACCCTCGGCATTGCTGACATAGCGGCGTCCCGCCAGCATTTTGTGGGTGATCAGGCTGACCGCATCGGCATCCACCACATAGCCTTGGGATGTTTGCCGGGCTTTCCCAACGACCATGGCCAGCGCCCCGGTTTTTTCCCATGCGCCGACTTTAATGGCGGCGGCGGAGTGGGGATCATCCGGATACAAGGCGGGATTGATCACCGAAAAATAACCACTGTGCTGCAGATCATAACGCACAATGTGGGCAATATCCGGCTGTCCGGCTGGGCCGGAGCCAAAGCTGGGGACGGCGACGGGGGCTGAGCTGCTGACAGCTTTGCTGATGTTGACAGTCAGAGCGCTGGCCGTGAGGGGCAGGCCGCCCAAAGCCAGTAGCAGGGCGGAGAGCAGAATAGGTCGATGAATAGGCCGAGGCATGAAAGGCTCCTGATGCTTTTACAAGGATTGTTTGACGCGATTCCAGAGGCTACCGAAGGTGCCTGCCGGTTTGGCGGCCTCAGCGGCGACCAGATCTGTGCTACCCAACACCTTGCCGTTCAGGGATACGGTCATTTCCCCGAGTTTCTGACCTTTGGCAATGCCCTGACTACCGATTTTCTGATAAGTGACCTGGGTTTTCAGATCCTTTTCGGCGCCGGTAGGAATCATGACCTCCACGTTCCGGGCGACCGTGACCGGTAGTTTGTCCGGGTCCAGGCTGGTATCGCTGTAAGTGCCGACCACGCTACCGGCCTTGGTCACGGTGTGGTCTGTGGTAAAGCGGTAACCGTAATCCAGTAAGGCCAACACATCATTGACCCCGCTCGGCCAATTGGGGGCGCCCATGACCACGGCAATCAGGCGGCGTCCATTGCGGACCGCCGTGGTATCCATGCAGTGCCCTGCTGCGTTGGTATGTCCGGTTTTCAGGCCGTCGATGTCAGGATGCCCGAACAGGGCCGGATTCCAGCTCCGCTGGGTGATGTGGTTGTAGCGATAGTATTTGATTTTGGAGATATGGATGACTTGCGGGTATTTCGCTATCAGGTCCCGGGAAATCATGGCAATATCCAGGGCGGAAAGGTGCAGGTCAGGAGTGGGTAGCCCATCCACGTCGCCATAGTGGGCCCCCGGTAAACCCAATTTACGGGCTGTGCTGTTCATTTCATCCACAAAACTGGCGCGACTACCCGCTACTGCTTGAGCCAATGCCACTGCCGCATCATTTCCGGAGTCGATGATCAGACCATGCATGAGCTGGGCGACGGTGACGGGCAGATTCGGCTGGATGAACATACTCGACCCGCCGGTATGCCAGGCTACCCGGCTGACATGAATGCGTTGATTCCAGTGCAGGGCCCCGTCGGCGAGAGCCCCGTAAGTCAGGTAGGCCGTCATCAGTTTGGTCAGGCTGGCGGGCGGCAACTGCAGGTTGGCATCTTTTTCCGCAATAATCTGCCCGGTCCGAAAATCCATCAGCACATAGCTTTTGGCATCGGGCATGGGCGGTGGGGGAGGCATCAGCAGGGCGGTATTGGCAAAGGCAGTGCCTCCTGACAACAGCGTGGCAACAGCCGCCATCAACAGGAAACGCGTGGATTGCAGAGAGGTGGTTTTGTGGCGCATGCGACTTCCTTGTAAGCAGTTTTGGTTTTAATGTTCCGGCAGGGTGATCACCACATACAGACTTTGATGCCCCTGGCGGACCAGCAAGGGAATGGGCGTATGGGCCGGTAATTTCCGGACAATCTGCTGGAGTTGCTCAGGACTGTTGACCATCTGCTGATCGATTTGCTGGATGACCATGCCGTCCGTCAGCCCCATTTGCGCAGCAGGGCCAGGATAAATGCTCTCGATCAGGACCCCGTGATGGATGCCGAGACGTTTTTGCGCAGCCTGATCCAGGGTGGTGACCCGCAGCCCCAGACGACGGATATCGGCGGTTTTTTCGGCTTCGACATGGCGCATTTTGGCCGGCATGGTGCCAATGGTGACTTGCAGGGTTTCCGGCTTGCCATTATGCAAAATACCCATGGGCACGATGGTTCCGGGTAGCGTATCGCCCACCAGCGGGGGGAGCTGCCCCACGCTGTAAACCGCTTCATGATTGTAAGTCACAATCACATCACCAGGTTTCAACCCGGCCCTGGCAGCAGCCTCATGGGGGCTGACCGAAGCCACCAGAGCGCCCACCGGTTCTTTCAGGTGCAGGGCCTTGGCCATTTGCGGCGTGACTTCCTGGACATCCACACCAAGCCAGCCAAAGCGGAGTTTTTTATGGGCCTCAAAGGCATGGACAGCGCGCATGGCGGTATTGATGGGAATACTGAAAGACAGGCCCATATAACCACCATCGTTGGTGTAAATCTGGTCATTGATACCTACGACCTGTCCTGCCATGTTGAAAATGGGCCCTCCGGAATTACCCGGGTTGATAGGCACATCGCTCTGAATGAAGGGGATATATTCATCATCATGGGGCAGTGGCCGATTCAAGGCGCTGACCACCCCCTGGGTGACCGTATTGTAAAAGCCAAAAGGCATGCCAATGGCCAGTAACCACTGTCCTACTTTGAGGTTGCGGGAATTGCCCAGCTCTACGGTGGGCAGATCATGAGCATCAATTTTCAACAGCGCCGTATCGTAACGCACCGATAATCCCACCACTTTCGCCGGGTAAGCATGATGATTGGTGAGGGTCACAATAATGTGATGCATCCCCCGCACGACATGCCCGGCGGTGACAATATAGCCGTTAGGGGAGATGATGAATCCGGAGCCGAGGGCTTCCATTTTTTCTTTTTGAGGGGGATTGGCCCCGGAAAAGCCCTGAAAAAACTGGTAGAAAGGCGAATTCCTGGGGAATGGATCGGCACCGGTGCCGCCCCGGACAATTTTGGTGTCGGAATCGTCAATTTTTACGATGGCATTACCGTACTTGTTCACAATGGGCGTGAAATCCGGTAGATCTACCAGCTTGTGGGGATCAGCAGCAGTTTTATTCGCGGAAGTCACGACTGCGCTTGGCGAATGATTGTCGGCGGCTAAAGCCCATCCTGCAGCGCCCAGTCCGAATCCGGCAGTGGCAGCAATGACGGCAACGAGAATTTGCCGTGGCTGAAAATTAAATGCACGTAAAGGCATAAATGGAGGCTCCTATTTGTCCCAATGACGTAATATCCATTCCACCAGCAGGCTGGCTGGAACAGTAAAAACCGCAATACCCGCTAAAATGAGGCATATTTCCAGAATATCGACCATCAGCATTTTTCTGACAGGAACACAGCAGCCAAAGGCGTTATGGGAATCGGTTTGCGGTTTTTTAGCGGCATCTTTCAGTTTGAGTTAAAGTCCATACACCCGTCTTAAGACGCCTACTCTTTACGGGAAGTTCCCGGGACATTTTTCCGGGACGGAGTCATCCTGCGGGAACTTTCCCCGGCTGACGACCTCTCAGCTAAGCCATAGACGGGGTTTTTTGAGGTGGTTACGTCATTGTTTTCTCCATGTTTGACGATTATTGAAGGGATTTCTGGGTGAGCCCGAATGCGGAGAAAACTGGCCGTTTCCGGGGCCGTCTGGCGGTGGCGATTGTTCTGCTGCTGCTGGCTTTCCTGTATCTGATCTGGCGTTTGGTGGATCTGGAAGTGCTGCATTATCAGCGCTTCCGGCAAATGGCCCAGGCCAATCACACCGCCATAGTTCCGGTTGCGCCAGCGCGCGGACTGATTCTCGCCAGCCACGGTCAGATTCTTGCCGCCAATCACCCGCGCTATGTGCTGGAGCTGATCCCCGATGAAACAGAGCATCTGCACGGAACGCTCCAGCGTCTGGAACAACTGTTTCCCATTCCCCCGAAAAATGTCCGGCACTTGCTGCATACCCTGGATGACAAGCCGCCTTATATCCCCCGCATTCTCTTGCATCACCTGGATGCTGCCCAAATTGCCGACTTTTCGGTGCGTGATATGGAATTCCCGGGCGTGCAGGTGGCCGCCCAGTGGCATCGTTATTACCCCTACCAAAAGCTGTTTACCTCGGTAGTGGGTTATGTCGGTCCAGTCAGCGCCCGCAATCTCAAAGGTTTTGACCCGCAAAAATACATTTATCGGCGCTTCATCGGTGAGAGTGGTCTGGAATATGCCTTTGAGCGCCAGTTACGGGGAAAATTCGGCTATCAGATCAAAGAGGTGGATGCTTTTGGTGTGCCGGTAGCCAATTTGCGCAATATTGCCCCGACGCCGGGGGATAATCTGCAAACCAGTTTACGCTTGCGGGTGCAGCGAGCCGTTGCCCGGGTCATGCGCCGCAATCATTTTCGTGGTGCCCTGGTAGCGGTTAATCCGAAAAATGGTGCGGTCATCGCCAGCTACAGTAACCCGAGTTTCAATGCCAACTGGTTTGTCGACGGTATCAGCGATACCCACTGGCAAAGTCTGCTGCATGACAAGGGGCGGCCCTTACTCAATCGGGTGGCGCAAGGGTTGTATCCGCCGGGGTCCTGCATCAAGCCCTTTTATTCCATTGAAGCTTTGCAGGACAAGGTCATCCAGCCCGATTTCCATACTTACTGCCCCGGCTATATCCGTCTGGGTGGTCACGTTTACTGGGACTGGTATCGTTCGGGTTTCGGGGAAACCGGGCTGACCAAGGCCCTGGCCTGGTCCGTGGACGTGTTTTTTTACAAGCTGGCCATCAAAATGGGTATTCAGCGTCAGGATGCCGCCTTGTGGCGCTTTGGTTTCGGGAAACCTGCACCCATTGATACGCCAGGCAGCGCTTCTGGTTTTGTACCCACGCCTCGCTGGAAAGAAGCGCATTTTCACCAGCCCTGGTACACCGGTGATTCGGTGATTCTGGGAATTGGTCAGGGGTATCTGCTGGTCACCCCACTGCAGTTGGTGCGTGCCGTTTCGGCCATCGCCAACGGCGGCTATTTACCATATCTGCATGTGGTTACTGCCCTCATCAATCCGGAAACCGGCGTTCGTCAGGCTTTACCCATACCCCCGCCGAAAAATCTGCATATTCCCGCCTTTGCGCTAAGGGCCGTGCGCAAGGGTATGACGGCCTGTGTGACCCGGGGAACCTGCAAAAGCATGGCTACTCCCGGCCTGGCCATGGCCGGCAAAACCGGAACTGCAGAAGTCCCTATCTGTTATCAGAACGGTCGCACGATTTACAATGATGATTCCCTGTTTATTGGCTGGGCCCCTCTTCATCATCCCCAAATTGCCGTAGCGGCCATAGTGGAAGATGGGGGTAATAATGCCTGGCAGGCGCTACCGGTAGCCAAGGCTGCTATTCTCAGCGACTTGCGCCCCAAAATGAAATTACGGGATTTTACCAATATTGTGGTGAACCCCGCCCAGGCTTTCGGATAATCCGGCGCAGAGATGCGTGAGACTGATGAGGAGGTTTTTTGAACTGTTCGCGACATTCAGGGTCTACTGATATACTTCAATAACATTTACTTCATGAGGAATGACCGTCATGTTTTATGCAACATTCATTGTTCTGGGTGCTTTGTGGGTGGTAGCCATGGTTGCCGGAATGCGCACAACCTTTGGACCTGCTGATTCTGATGAAGGTCAGCACGGCGGTTGATAACCGGTTTTTAGAGGCTTTAACCCAGTCTTTGTATTGGTGTAAAGCTATGAACACCTCAAATAGTCGCCGCTTAAATAAGACCTGCCGGGGTTTTTATTGCTTCTCTTGTCCCAGGCAGGTTAGGGTTAATCTAGTTGCTTAACAAACCCACGGATATTTGAGGAAGTGGTCATGATTCGCATCCCTGACATCATGCGCCTGTCGCTGCGCCAGAGGTTCTTTCGCTTTGTCGCCAAGGCTCGTGTGGTTTTATACCTGGATCGCTGGTTTCCCCATATTCCACTGGCGTTGGCAGTAGGCTTGCTCGGGGCTTTGGCCATCCTCAATGTGCTTCCTGATCTGCTTCATCTGTTTCCGCAACTTTCCGATCTGGCCCCGGCCGATGGTTTGACCCAGGCACCCTTGCTTTCGGCCTTGGGGACCATCCCTGAAGCCATTGTGGGTATTGTCCTGTTATTGATGGCCTTCGGTCTGCTGTTCCGCTCCCGCTTTTCCTGGGCCATAACCCTGATACTGGCGGGGGCGATGCTGGCCATGCTTCTTCACCATTACGGTTTTGAGTGGAGCGGGTTCACCATTTTCAATGCCGTTATCCTTATTTCCTTGCTGGTATTCCGTCGGCATTTTGCCCACTCCAGTGTTGCAGCTGGTACTTTATTCGCAGTTATTTCCATTCTGCTGTTAATGAGTTATGCAGTGTTGGGTAGTTACGTTCTGGGTGCTGGTTTTTCGCCACCCATCACCAATTTGATCAGTGCCTTGTATTTTGCCGTAGTGACCATGTCCACCGTCGGTTATGGAGATATCGTCCCTAAAAGCGCCGATGCCCGCTTTTTTGTGATTTCCATCATTATTCTCGGTATCACTGTTTTTGCCACCTCTATTTCGGCGGTGATTGTGCCCCTCTTGAATGGCCGGATGCAGCGCCTGCTTATGGGTGGCGAGAAGCGCCATCATCGCAATCATTATTTGATTATCGGCGATAATGTGCTCGCCCAGAATACCTATCGGGCGTTACGCGCCCGGCATTTGCGGGTTTTGGTGCTGGTTCCCGTTGCGCCGGAAAATGAATGGATGGCACCCGAGGATCTGATGGTGGGAGATGCCACCGATCTGGAAGTCTTGAAGCGGGCAGGGGCAGAATGCGCCTTGGGGATATTGGCCTTGCGGGTCATTGATAGTGAAAATGCCTTTATCATTCTGGCGGCCAAGGAATTGGATGTTCCTGGAAAAACCGTGGCCGCCGTGCAGGATGCCCGGAATCTGGAACGTTTGCGCCTGATTGGTGCGGATCTGATTATTTCTCCCGATGTGCTCGGTGGCGAACTGTTGGCCATGACCTTGAGTGGTGAGGAAATGCAGGGAGATACCATTATCAGTAAGTTGTTCGCTGCCAAAGGAGCAGAAGCATGAGTGCCATTTTAGGTGTTGCTATTGTTTTATTGGCGCTTGTAGGCTTGGGTATTGCCGCCTTGTTTTTTCATGTCGTGGTCTGGCTGTTGATGGCTGTACTGGGTTTGATGGTTTACTTTGTGCCCAGTATGATTGCCGCCGCCCGACACCATGAGCATTTTTTCTGGGTGCTGGTGCTCAATATTGTGCTGGGGTGGTCCGGCATAGTCTGGGTGGTGCTGGTGGTCTGGGCTATTCTCGGTGAAAGGCGCGGTCCGCCTTTGAACCGGGTGCGGGCCGACGCTTTTAACCCTCCTGTTCGCTGACCACAAAATTACCCAAACGCAAGCGCTCCAGGCTGGATGCATAATCTTCGGGGGCGGCAGTCGGTGCCATGGGGCCTATTTTGACTTTGTACAGACTGGCTGTTGCGGGAACCAGCTTGGCGGTGCTGATACCAAAATCCTGCAGTTTGCTGCGTTCACGCAATGCGCTGTGAAACCCCATGGCCTGCGCGGTTTCCAGATAGACCTGCTCCACCTGGGGAGCCCTGTGCCAGTTGCGCAGGACATGAGGTGCTGGAGCGGCGGGCGCTGTGGCCGGGCGGGGCGCAGGCGCAGCCCTTAATGGTACAGGGGCCGCTTTTGTTTCAGGACGGTTGTGGGCGCCGCTGGCAAAGGTTTGATTGACCACGGCCGTCAGTTTTGCTCCGGCATTGGCTGGTGGTGTATAGGCGGGCAGGGGGATGGCCCGGGGCGTGGCAGATAAGGGGGGTGGCGGCTGCACTGCCGGTCGTTGTGCCACTTCCAAAACCTGTGGAGCCGGAACATGGGGACTCAGCGCGCTGGGAATGACCTGGATATGTATCCGGGAAGTCCCCTGATTGAGCATTCCCAAGGCATTGGCGGCACCCGCCGACAAGTCCATGATCCGACCCTGGACGAATGGCCCCCGGTCATCCACTAGTACGTCGATGCTGCGCCCGTTTTCGAGGTTGGTCACCCGCACACAGGTGGGCAGGGGCAAGGTCCGGCTCGCGGCTGACAATTGCCGCGCATGAAAGGCGGTGCCCATGGCGGTCACATCACTGGAAGACTGCCGGTCATACCAGGAAGCAATGCCGTTTTCGGAAAATCCCGAGGCATGATGCATGGGGTGGTACCATTGCCCGTTTATTTCATAGGGTTGGTTGTAGGCAGCATTGAGATTGGGGGTCGGTGCATAGCAGGTCTGTCCAGTGGAGTAGGCTGAGTTGGTCAGAGCAGAACCGTATCCTCCCGTAGTGGCCCTTTGGGTGGGGCCGGGCATGCTGGCACAGCCTGCCAGGGCGGCAACCGTCAGGGCGAAAGCCCCTGAGCGCAAAAACGGGTAGTCTGGTTTCAGACGCATGAATATGCAGACCTCACTAAAGTCGTCGTCGCCATTCTAGGTCAGATTATCGAGAAAGCTCAAGTTTGGCGAACAGTTGTCAGATTTTTCTCATGTATATATAGAGCAATATTCGAAATCCTGCCGGATGCTGGAACTTTTTCATGAATCAGTCGTCAGAAGCTTGTTACAGCTCTATCAGAGTTCACTATGCACCCCATCTTTTTGCAGGCACAGCGCCCGCATGACTGAGCACACTGTGAAAATCCTCCCTTCGGGGCGGGCGCGCTGGCTGATTCTGATTCTGCTACTGGGCTTTGCTGCGGTGCTGGCCCGGGATTTGCGCTTGCAGCTCTTGGAACATCAGCACTTGCGCTCCCAAGGGCGGATGCGCTATCTGCGAACCTTGCCTTTACCCAGTGAACGCGGAGTCATCAAGGCCGATAATGGTGAACCTCTGGCGGTGAATGTCAAAGCCGTCACCATCTGGGCCGACCCTGCCATTCTCGATAAACAGCAAAAGCACTGGCAGGCCATTGCCCGGGTGCTCCATCTCAGCCCTGCCAGTTTTGCCGAGAGAGTCGCCAGTGGCGGTGCGGATTATGCCTATATTCTCCGGCAAATTCCCCCCGCTCTGGGCAAAAAGCTCGAAGCGCTGCAAGTGCCGGGTATTTACGTTCAGCATACCAGTCGCAGCTATTATCCCTTGGGCGCGGTCACTGCCCCTTTGTTGGGTATGGTCAATTTGCAGCATCAGGGGGGTACCGGGCTGGAGCTGGGTTACAATCAGTGGCTGGCGGCTCATCCTGGTCAGGAAAGAGTCCTTGAAGATGGTCACGGGCAAATTGTGCATGTGGATAAAATCCTGCAATTGCCGCGTGCCGGACATGCCCTGCAGTTGACCATCAATCCCCAGATCCAGTACTGGGCCTACATGACCCTGCTGGCTGCCCAGCGTCATTTCGGTGCCAGTAATGGCTCGGCGGTGGTGATGGATGTGCGTACCGGACAGGTGCTGGCCATGGCCAGCGTCCCCAGTTGTAATCCCAATAACCTCGGTAGTTGCAGTAATCCCATGGACTATGTTGACAATGCGGTGCATCAGGCATTTGAACCGGGTTCAGTCATCAAACCTTTTGCCATTGCCGCAGCGCTGGCGACTCATAGCGTCAGCCCTACGGCCCGTTTCAATGTATTTCATCCACTCTGGGTAGGGGGTTACCCGATTACCGATGATGTCCGCCATCACATCCTGAATATTGAACACATTCTTAAATATTCCAGCTGCATAGGCACGGCTAAAATTGCCTTGAAGACGCCGCGACGGGATATTTATGCTATGTATCGGGCGGTGGGTTTTGGTGATGTGCCGCAGATTGGTTTACCGGGCACAACCGCCGGTGTTCTGCCAGCCTGGGAGGGCTGGGGAAAAGCCCGTCATGCGACCATTTCCATTGGCTATGGCATTTCCGTGACCACTTTGCAGCTGGCGGACGCTTATGCGGCTATTGCCAATGGCGGTTACCATATCCGCCCCGTTCTGGTGAAGGGCGAGCCACTGGTCAAGCGGCGGGTGATGCCCTTCTGGGTGGCCAATGACCTGCGGCGCTGGTTACGCAGCGTGGCGGAGCCCAATGGTACGGGTATTCTGGCAGCGATTCCCGGTTATGCGGTTGCCGGCAAAACCGGGACGGCGGATTTGGCCAATGGCAAGGATGGTTTTTTCCATCATCGCACCAACGCGACTTTTGTGGGATTTGCGCCGGGGCGCGATCCGCAACTGGTGATGGCGGTTACCCTGCGCGATAGTGACAAATTCTGGAATTTTGGTGGCGTGGAGGCCGCTCCGGTGTTTCGGGTGACCATGGAGCATGCGCTGCAACAACTGGATATCGGGCCGGAATGGTGTGGCAAGGCGGTTTGCCGACTGCGTGCCCCGGTGATCACCACTGCCCAGGCGGAAATATGGTCGGAGGGCGGTGGCAATTAAGGAGCGTGGGTATGCAGTTCCTGAACCCAGCGCTGCAGTTTGCGCAAATCGTTGCGGATGAGGATCCCCATGATCAGGCAGGAAAATATCAGGACACCCAGGGCAGTCCACCATAAAAAGACGGGCATGCCAAAAATCATGTTGACCAGCACTACCCCCAACACTGGACCGAAGAGGAATACCGAAAGTAACCACTCGCGCTGCAGGACTTCACGAATGGCCGCCCGACGCAGAATTTCGGGGCGCAGGGTGATTCGGGCATCAGCCAAAAGCATGGTGACAATATGACCTTGTCTCACCAGTAGTTCCGTTTTGGCGTTTAGAGGCAGCGGATCCTGGCTTTGGCAAACCAGGGATGTGACTGGCACATCCTGTGCCTCAGGATGAAACTGATAATGACGAATACTCCCCTCTCCCGTACTTAAAATAATGCCGGGGAGGGAAAGCAGGTTGTTACCGGATATTCTTTCGCTCTCAAGGAACCCAGAGATTCTTTCAATACTGGATTCTTGAGACGAAGCTTGAGGGTCAGATACAGGCATGAACCTAGCGAGGCGTACAGGTGTAACCTGCAGGGCAAGCTGGAGGTTGCTGGTATTGTGGAGCTGTAGGGTTACATACATATCCGGCCGGACAAGGGACATTACCCGGAGGAGGCGCATAATAACCCTGCTGCGGCGCTGGCGCTTGTTGTTCCTGACTTTTGGACAAACCATAACCCGCCAGACCACCCAGACCGGCACCAATGGCTGCACCCGCCAGAGGTGAGCCGGTCTGGTTGCCGATGACGGCACCGGCCACCGCACCGAGCAATGAACCGCCCGCCGTGTTGGCGGTGGTGCCATTGCTGGCATAAGGATTATTTGCGCAACCCGCGAGCATCAGGGGGAGGGCCGCAGCCATCAACCACTTTGCATTTTTCATCTTTTCCAGCTCCTCTATGAGTAAATCCATCATAACGTGCTTTGTTATTATGGTGCAAAGCTTCCAGAACGCGCCACTGTAGTTAACTGGCTACAGGCATTATATTCTGGTTTTTCGGCTATAATGGCGCTATAAGATTCTTTAAGCGTCTTTATGGTTGTTTTGGAGGAAGTTTATGTCTTTTTCGTCACGCATTACCGCAGTATCCCTGGTTTTGGCCCTGGGGCTTAGTGGTTGTACGGCCAGTTGGGCGCCGCAAGTCAATCCTGTGCCTTATTATACCTACTACCCGGCTTCTCTGGCGGTTGTCACCGCCGCTGCAGAAAAGGCTTTACCCCAGGCGGGCATGCATTTTACTGGTGCCAAGCAGATCAGTCCGACGACGGTGGAAGTGCATGGCTATGATGCAGAGGGAAATGCTGTTCTGATCAACCTCACCTCCAAGGGCGCTGCCGTGACCAAATTTTCAGCGCGCATTGGTCTATATGGACATCTTCAGGAAGTGCAGCAAATTGAGCACTGGATGGGTCGTTATGTCGGTCAGGCAATTAGTCAGCCCTGATATTGTCGCTCTGCACGGCATGAATAGCCCCGGGTCTTAGATGATAATATTCTGATAAATTGGATAAAAAGGGCGGTGCACAATAATGGTGAATATGCTATCCTTTGCAGAAAATTCAGGTTTCTGCAAATGAAATGTAAAAGGAACCATTAGCTTATGTGTGCCGCACCCACTGAAAAGAAAGTCATCATTGCCGGGCATGTTGGTTCAGGTAAAACGACGGCCCTCCATTCCATTTTTGGCGATGACATGCTGAGTACCGATGCCAGGTACTCCGATGCTCTGGCATCTGAAAAGAAAAAAACGACTACTGTGGCCATGGATTATGGCGCCATTACCTGTCCAAAGACCGATTATCGCTTACATTTATATGCGATTCCCGGTCAGGAACGGTTCCAGTTCATGTGGGAGATTCTCGGCAAAAATACGGATGGGCTGGTAGTCCTGGTAGATGCCAAGCGTCCTAACCCCATTGCAGCCATTCATTTGTATCTGGACAAGATTTTACCGTTTCTAAATCGGGCTGTGGTCGTTGTGGCACTGAACAAATTGTCGCTGGAAGAGCGCGATGTGCTCAAGTTGCCGCCCTATTTGCGACATGGTGATCTGCGTTTGCGTCTGACGACGACAGATGCGCAAAATCCGGAAGAGGTTTTCGCGTTGTTACGGCTGTTACTCGATGAGATGATCCCGTCCGTACAAACAGAAGGCTAAGAAGCGGCTTTTTGTATTATGAATTCAGTGAGTTCTCCCGCTGGCATGGGTTTGGCCAAATGGTATCCCTGAGCACGATCTGCGCCGGCCTTTTTTACTAAACATTTGGTTTTTTCGTCTTCGATTCCTTCTGCCGTTACAGAAACGCCCAGGGCATGGGCCATCTGCACCATGGCCAAGACCATATTTTGATGCCGTGGACTTTGCGGCAGGGGAATGACGAAGCTATGATCGATTTTGATCTGGTTGCAGCCCAATTCCAGCAAATACTGCAGGGCCGCTGGTCCCGTACCAAAATCATCGAGGGCAAAACGTACCCCCAGACTCTGACAATCACTGATCAGGCGCGCGGTTTTGCGCAGATCCCGCAAGGCGATTCTTTCCACAAGTTCCAGGCATATCTGATGAGCAGACAGCGCCGGACAGTGATTCAAGTTCTCGCGTAATTCCTCGCAAAGTCGATGATTTTCAATTTGTCGGGCCGACAGATTGATCTGAATATCCAGGGGAAAGCCCGCTTCTGTCCAAGCATTAGCCTGCTGGCAGGCAGCTTGAATGACCCATGTACCGATGCGCTGCATGGCCGGAGATTTTTCGGCGATGTCCATGAAGCTGGCAGGCAGTAACAGTCCCCTTTCGGGATGCTGCCAGCGAATCAGGGCTTCCACAGCAACACATTGCTCGGTCTGTAAGTCTATAATGGGTTGCCAGTAGAGGATGAATTCCTTCTGTTTGAGGGCACGCTCCAGCTCCCCGCGCAGGCGTTGTGCGACAAGACGACGATCATCGTCGGTATGATCGTAGTAAACCCAGCGGTTACCCCCCTGGCTTTTGGCACGATAAACCGCTTGATCGGCATGATGAATCAGTTCCAAAACATCGACATCGTCGTGGGGATAGGTGGTGACTCCCGCGCTGGCTGTGACCTGGATTTGTTGCTGATCGATTCCCATGCGGATATTCAGGGCAATCAATACCCGGTGGAGAATATCTTCCAGATCCCGACGGCTGTGCAGATTTTCCAGGAGCAGAATGAATTCGTCGCCAGCCAGGCGGACAATGGTATCACTGGCGCGCAGAACATCGTGGAGCCGCGTCACGATTTCACGCAACAGTCGATCTCCGGCTTGGTGCCCCAGGCTGTCATTCACTTCCTTGAAGCCGTCAATATCCAGAAGAACCAGAGCCAGGGTGCGTTGATCGCGTTGCGCTCGCGCACAGGCAGTCTGCAGTCTTTCTTCGAGTTGGTAACGGTTGGGAACCCCCGTCAGGGCATCCCGGGTGGCGATATGCTCCAGATGAATTTCCATGCCCATGCGGTACCAGGCGGCCCCGAGCATGTCCGCCAGCAGCTGGGCAAACTGCAGTTGCTCCTCGCTGACTTCGGGGGGCTGTGAGGCAAACCAGGAAATGGCAAGAATGCCATTGATGCCATCAGGACCATGGACGGGAATCACCAGACTGGCTTTGAGCCCGGTGGCGATATATTCCGGCATTGCCGAGGCGTCAGCGGGATAATCAGGCACATAGACGGCCCGATCCCGCCGAAGTGCCTGCCCGCTGATGCCCTGATCATCGGGAAAAACGTGGCTGGCCAATTCTGCATAGGCGGCGGGAAGGCCATGGAAGAACAGATAACGCAGGGTGCTTCCCTCACGCACGATGAAGGCGGCTCCTTCGGCCTGCAATTGTTCAGCTGCCAACGCCGCGCATTCCTCAAAAAAGATATGGAAGTCATAGGTTCGCGTCAGATTTTGCAGACGTCCGAGAATGGCTGGCAGGTTCATCGTGGCCTTGTGTCCTTCTTGAGGTGAATGTTCCTTAACGCGTTCGCGAAGTACCCACTAAGTAATTAGTCATTTTTCGAAATCTTGCATAAAAAACGGCGGTTTCCCGCCGTATGTTTGTTGCCGAGTTAGTTGTTGGCTTCAGTCACCCGTCACCGGACGCCGCTCACCATCACCGTAGAAGGCGTAGGCTTCTTCACCGTGAATGGCATCATCACCAATCATCAGTTCTTCTTCAGACATGCGCAGCGGTACAACCAGGCTGATCAGCTTCAACAGAATATAGGTGACCACAATATTCAGGGCGATAATGAAGGCAGCGCCAATAATCTGCAGCCAGACCTGATGCCAGTTACCGTCGATGGCACCTCCGGGGGTGCTCAATCCGAAAGCCGCACAGCCTTCCTTGGTGGCGAGCAAACCGGTCATGATGCCACCGAGCACTCCGGCTACGGCGTGGGTATGGAAAACGCCGAGAGTGTCATCCACCTTGCGGAACAGGGCGGTTTTACCCAGCATGTTCATGCTGATCCAGGGGATAATGCCGGAAGCAATACCAATGGCAATAGCGCCCCAACCATCCACCACACCCGCCGCCGGGGTGATAGCCACCAAGCCGGTAATCATGCCCTGTACCGCACCAATCACCGCCGGTTTCTTGAAGTAGAAAATATCCATGATGGTCCAGACAATAACGCTGACGGCCGTGGCAATGTTGGTATTCAGTACCGCCGCACCGGCATCGCGGCTGGCAGCATAGGGATCGCCGCCGTTGAAGCCGTTCCAGCCGAGCCAGAGGATACCGGCACCGACCAGCATCAGCAGCACGTTGTTGGGCTGGAAGTTTTCCCGATCCCGGGCAAGACGGGGACCAATCACTGCAGCCCCGACAAAGCCGGCAATACCCGCCGACAGATGGATGACGTAACCACCGGAATAATCGATGACCCCGAGGGTGGAAAGAAAGCCGCCGCCCCAGAGGCTGAAGGCTCCGACCGTATAGGAGAAGGTCAGCCATAACGGTACAAATATCATCCAGGCCTTGAAACTCATGCGTCCCAGAAAAGCGCCGGCCATAATCACCAGAGTGATGGCGGCAAACACAAACTGAAAGTACACCATGGTCGACATGGGAAAGGCGGCCGAGGTGTTGGAGGTAGGCAACAGCGCCTGGGTGAGTTCATCATTCATGCTGATGATAGGATGGGGCAGGCCGACAAAAGGAAACCATTGGTGGCCGAAACCCATGTTATACGCCCAGAGCACCCAGGCGATGAGTACCGCAGCAAAAGCATAAAAGGCCATAAAAGCAGAATTGACGGCCCACTTCTTTTTGACAATGCCCGCGTAAAGTACCACGAGCCCCGGAACACTTTGCATTCCGACGATGGTTGCGGCGGTGAGCTGCCACGCGTTATCGCCGGTATTCAGCCAGGCTACTGACATGAGGTAATTCCCCCTTTTAACAATATAAGAGCGGTTGTAAAACGAACTGAAAATTTAAAGCGCATCATTCCCGGTTTCGCCGGTACGAATACGAATGGCGTCGAGCACTTCCGAAACAAAAATTTTGCCATCCCCGATTTTTCCGGTTCGGGCACCCTTTTCGATGGCCTCTATGGCCTGATCCACGGCATCATCACTGATGACCGTTTCAATTTTGACCTTGGGGAGAAAATCCACGACATACTCCGCCCCACGGTAGAGCTCAGTGTGACCTTTCTGGCGTCCGAAGCCTTTGACTTCGGTGACCGTCAGGCCTTGAATCCCGACCGCCGATAACGCCTCGCGGACATCATCGAGCTTGAAGGGTTTAACAATGGCAGTAATCAATTTCATGACGTTACCTCTTGCACAGGGTTGGAACATCCCGGGGGATAGCCCCCCGGGGGTTAGAACATAAAACCTGTCTCGACCATGCCGCGGACCTGGCTTTTGGCCAGCCCGTCTGGACCTGCGAAACCGGTACCGCTGGCCATACTGGCCTTGACATAAGACAGCTCAGCCCGGGCAAAAAAGCCACCGTCCTGGTAGGTGGGGGTGGCGGTCAGTGACCAGGCATGGGATCCCGCCCCGAAGCCGGTCAGGTTGGCCGAGCCATCCGTAGCCGTACCCGAGTTGCTGATATATTCCACCCGGCCCGCCAGGGAAATTTTGTCCGTCAGGCTATAGTTGGCGAGAATGGCGCCGCCCAGGGTGCTGGTGGTTTTGGTTCCGGCGCCCAGGGACTGGATGGCGCTGCCGGGGACGCTGGTGTACTGCATATAGGGCGTGATGACCAGGTTGCCACCACTGTAGGTGTAGCCGGCATCCACAATGGCCTCATTGTTTTGTAAGGGTGTGGTGGCAATGCTGGTGTAGGCATAATCTGTATGCCCCAGATTGCCGCCACCCTGGACGAAGAGGGTGTTGTGTTTGTCCAGCGCCCAAGTGACCATGCCGCTCATCCAGTTGAAACGATTGGAGTAGAAGCCATCATTCCAGGATATGGCTGCCGTAATCGGACCGTCGCTGTAATTGACTTGAATCCCTTTGTTGACGGCATTTTCCTGTCCCCAGAGCAGGCCGCGGGCAATATTCCAGTTCTGGTAGCTGAAAGTGTATTCCGCACCGATGAGGGTGAAGAGCTTGCCAATCTGGATGTTAAAGTGATCAGAAGGGGCAATTTCTATATAACCGGTGGGTAATGCGCCAAAAGTGTTCTGGGTGAAGGTAGCAGTGGACGCATAATTGCTCCCTAGGGTCATGACATTGTACGCACCTGCCTGGACTGCAAACTGGATGAGGCCGGAATTCTTGGAAATCATCACCATGCCGTTGCTGATGTCGACGGCGGCGGATTTGCTGCCCTGAAAACTGGACGCTGGAAACTTGTTGCTCTGCCACACCCCATAGCCGCTGGCTATGCCCTGAACATTGAGGGTTCCCAGGGGGCCGGCTTCAAAGGTCAGGGGGCTGGGCAGAGCCAGGGGATCTGCTTTAGCGTTGTCTATGACCAGCGGCGAAACCGCCAGCATCGCCAGGACCACGGGTTTAAATCGACTGCTTGATTTTGCTGTTCTCATTGCTGTAACGCTCCCTGTCAGTGTAGTTGCAGAAAGCGTTTAGCAAATTCAATGCCACTTAAAAAATCATTGTATAACAGGCTGTTTATTAAATTTGACGGGGAGGTGACAGGTGTTATGCACTAAAAAAGTGCGGTATGCATTATGTTGGTGCGTGCGACGCCGTTGCTCAGTCTGCTGACAGCGATTGCGGAGCTGTTAAAGTCTGGTCTTCAATATCCAGATGTACGTCATACCCCCAGAGATGATGCAAAAACCCCAGAGTTTTTTGGGCTTCTTCCAGGTCCAGTGGCTGTTGGTCCATCTGTTTCAGCCGTAAGTGTCGGTCTCCCCAGCGATCTACAGAAACCACCTGAATATCCGGAGGGCGGCTGCTGTCGGCGATTTGCCGGGCGAGGGCCTCGCGCAGATGTTGATAGCCGGCATCATCATGGATGGCGCTGACCTTGTAGCTGGCTTCATCCACCGCGTTGCGCAGGGAAAACAGGTGCAAGTCGCGCATCACCTTGGGAGAAAGGTATTGCAGCACGAAGCTTTCGTCGCGAAATTCGCGCATGGCAAAATGAATCTGCTTGAGCCAGTCCGGATCGCCGGCAAAGGAGAACCAGCGCCGGTCTTCTTCCGTAGGGGCCACACAAATCCGCTTGATATCCTGAAAAATGGCAAAGCCCAGCGCATAGGGGTTGATGCCACTATACCGGCGATCATCAAAGTCAGGCTGCATGACCACGGCGGTGTGGCTGGCATAGAACTCCAGCAGGGTGCCATCCGTCAATAATCCTTTGCCATGCAGACTGTGCATGATGTGGTAATGCACAAAACAGGCAAAACCCTCATTCATGATTTTGGTCTGACCCTGGGGATACAGATACTGGGTGATTTTGCGCACAATGCGCAGAATTTCCCGTTTCCACCCCTCCAGATGCGGTGCGTTTTTCTCAATGAAATAGAGTAGGTTTTCTTGTGGTTCGGAGGGGAAAACGTCTGTTTGCTGGGTCTTTTGGCCCAATACGGGTGGCAGGGTTCGCCAGATTTCCAGAACCTGCTGTTCCAGGTAGCGCTCCCGTTCCTGCCAGCGCTGTTCTTCTTCCCGCGCCGAAAGCTGGCGGGGGCGGCGAGCCCGATCGATACCATTGCGACTGATGGCATGGGCGGCATCCAGCACGTCGGTCACTGCATCCATCCCGAAGCGTTCTTCACATTGGGCAATATAGCGTTGGGCAAATGCCAGGTAGTCAATGATGCCTTCGGCATCAGTCCACTGCCGGAAAAACGCATTGTTTTTGAAAAAAGCATTATGGCCAAAAGCGGCATGGGCGATGACCAGGGTCTGCATGGTCATGGTGTTTTCTTCCATGAGATAACTGATGCAGGGATCGCTGTTGATCACCAGTTCATAAGCCAGGCCCATTTCGCCGCGTCGATACTGGCCGGATTCGATGGCCCGCTGTTTGCCAAATGACCAGTGCGCGTAATACACCGGCAGACCAATGGAAGCGTAGGCATCAAGCATCTGTTCGGCGCTGATCACC
This sequence comes from Acidithiobacillus sp. TH-A117, assembly GCF_057473465.1. Lineage (NCBI taxonomy): Bacteria > Pseudomonadati > Pseudomonadota > Acidithiobacillia > Acidithiobacillales > Acidithiobacillaceae > Acidithiobacillus > Acidithiobacillus sp. TH-A117. The sequence goes on along the minus strand of NZ_JBYCKQ010000032.1, from coordinate 3,513 downwards.
TCCAACTGGTTGGGGTAGGTGTCGAGGTGCAGTTCTTCCTCGGCAATGGCTGCGATAGCCCGGGTGACTGCGTCCAGCCGGGGAAAGGTCCAATCGTTGTCGGTAAACAGGTAGTCAGCCATGTTGGGGGAGCTCCTCACGGGAAAACAGTGCGCGGAAGAGGGGATAAATATCTTCCCGGGCACTGGCTCGGGCGGTAATCAGCTCGGGATGGTTTTCGGCAATACCTTCATACAACTGCAGAAGGTCACTTTCACTCTCACGATTGACTTCCAGATAAAAAAGATTGCGCAGACGGGGTAATAGTTGATTGAGATGATCGGCTACCACCGCGTTGTCGGCAAAATAATTATCACCATCGGAAACCTGGGCCACATACACATTCCAGCGCTCCGCCGGAAAGCGTTGGTTGATGATGTTTTCGGTCAGCTCGATGGCCGGGGAAACCAGGGTACCGCCGCCTTCCCGAGCCCCGAAAAAGGCCTGTTCCGTACACTCGGTGGCGGTGCTGTGATGCTTGATGAAGACGATGTTTACTGCCTGATAATGGCGGTGCAGAAAAAGATAGAGCAGCAGAAAAAAGCGTTTGGCCAGATCTTTTTCCTTTTCACCCATGCTGCCCGAAACATCCATGACACAGAACATGACCGCATTGGTGATGGGGTGGGGCTGTTGATCAATATGGGCAAAGCGCAGATCGGCTTCGTCAATAAAGGGTATCGCCTTGATTTTGCGGGCGAGGACAGCAATCTGCTCGTCCAGGTCGCGCAGCCGCTCCTGCTCCAGGGAAACATCCTGCTTGCGGGCCATGCGCGCGCTGATCTCCTGCTGCAATATGCTGCGGGCTTCTTCCAGTTCCTGGAGTTCGCGGCGCTTGCCGGCACGCAGGGCCAGGCGCCGCGCCCGGGCGGCGCGCATGGTCCGGCCAACGTGCATCCGCGAAGGACTGCCGTCCTTGATGAATCCGGCCCGCCGCCATTGCTCCGCCTGAACATCGCCCTGGGAGGTTTTGCGCAAATTGGGTAGGGCCAGGCCATCAAAAAGCAGATCGAGAAACTCGTCAGCGGAGAGGACGATGGCGACTTCGTCTTCGCCGAGGCCATCGGGTGAGCCTTCGCGTCCCTGCCCTGAAGCGCCACCCTCGGGTTTGGAAATTTCGTCACCACGCTGGTATTCCTTGTTGCCCGGCAAGACCCTTTCCCAGGAGGCATCGCTGAGATCCCGGCGGAAACTAGGTTCGTGCAGGTCGCGGGTAGGTATGGAAATGGGTTGATCGGCATTGGCCAGGTCTTCAATGGAACCGGAGCGGGCCATTTTTTCCACGGCCTTTTTCAGGCGGGCACGGACCCGTCTTTGCAGGCGCTCCTGATTGCTGGTAGAGCGAGTGCCAGAACTGCGCCGGTCGATAATCGTACTCATGGCAGACTCCTTGGGGAAACCCCCAATTTTTTCATCCTTCTCGCTGATGACGCAAAAACCGGGAGAAAGGTTGCGGGGCAGCACCGCTACGGGTTGAGCAGAACAGGCTCCGAATATGTTCCCAGTCTACGCGGGTAATGCGTTCTGGAAAACAGGCGCAGCACAGAAGCTGCTGCGTATATGCAAAGCGTGTTCTGGTCAGCCTTGACCACCCCTGTGGCAGGCCCGGCAACGGTCCGCCACAGGTTCTGATGAACAGTTATTCGTAAACCTGCTCACCATGCTGGGTAATATCCAGCCCTTCCCTTTCCTGCTCTTCTTTCACCCGCAAGCCGAGGGTCCAGTCGATGGCTTTTAGGATAATGAAGCTGACGATGGCATCATAAACAATGGTCACGCCCACGCCGGTGGCCTGAATCAGCAACTGCCCGGTATTGCCTTCCAGCACCCCCGCGGTACCGCCAATGGCCTTTACCGCAAAAACTCCAGTCAGCAGTGCCCCGACAATCCCGCCCATGGCATGTACTCCGAAGGCGTCCAGAGAGTCATCATAGCCCATCCAGTTTTTCAGATAGACAGAGGCCCAGAAGCAGATGACACCAGCGGCAATGCCGATCCACAGGGCACCCATGGGGCCGACAAAACCCGAAGCCGGGGTAATGGCCACCAGTCCGGCAACGGCTCCGGAAGTCATCCCCAGAACGGTGGGTTTACCCCGCGCTGCCCATTCCGCAAACATCCAGGCCAGAGCAGCCACGGCCGTCGCAATCTGGGTGACGGCCAGCGCCATTCCGGCCCGATCACTGGCAGCCACTGCCGAGCCGGCATTGAAGCCGAACCAGCCCACCCACAGTAATGAAGCGCCGATGAGGGTGTACATCAGATTGTTGGGGTGCATGGCATCGTGTTTGTAGCCTACCCGCTTGCCCATGACCAAAGCCGCCACCAGACCGGCTATCCCGGCGTTGATGTGGACCACGGTACCACCGGCATAGTCCAGTACCCCATCAGCACCCAGCCAGCCGCCCGGTCCCCAGACCATGTGGGCAATGGGCGCATAGACCAGCAAGGACCACAGCCCGGTAAACCAGAGCAGGGCGGAAAATTTCATGCGCTCGGCGAAAGCCCCGACAATCAGTGCCGGGGTGATGATCGCAAAAGTCATCTGGAAGGTCATATAGACGGATTCGGGAATGGTCGGCGCGAGGCTGCTGACCGAATCCAGCCCCAGGCCATTGAGAAATAAACGCTCCAGACCGCCCATGAAGGCGTTGCCCGTGGTAAAAGACAAGCTGTAGCCCACAATCATCCACAACACGGAAATCAGCGCGGTCACCGCAAAACTCTGGGCGGCGGTGGCCAGAACATTTTTCTTGCGCACCATCCCTGCATAAAACAGCGCCAGGCCGGGCACGGTCATCAGCAGTACCAGGGCGGTGGATGTCAGCATCCAGGCGGTATCGCCACTATTGAAACTGGGGGTGCTGGTACCTGCTTCGGCCAATGGGATACCCATGAGAGAAACGAACACTCCCAAACCTAAAGCCCCCATCCCTGAAAAACTGTCAAATCGGTATTGCCTTGCTCCCTTCTTCATCACTGTCGCTCCTTGTTTCCATCGTTTATGAGGCTGAATGCCCCGTGCATACTTTGCAGGCTAGCCTAGCAAAAACTGTGCAAGCATCTGGAACCCTGCAGGATGGGGGATTCCAGCCAGTGGCAAAGGCTGGAGTTTTCCACTACGCACTATTTTGGTGCATCAGGTAGAATGCAGTGGATGAAAAAAATCGGCCTTGCCTAGAAAAATGCCCGCAGATGCGGGCAGTCGTCAAAAAAGCAGGAGTGTGAGGGTGTTGTTTAGTGATGGTTCAGTGATGGTTTAGTGATGCTTGCGATAACGCATGTACCAGTCCACCAGCAGGCGCACCTGTTTTTCCGTGTAGCCTTTGCGGGTCATGCGCGCCACAAAATCCTGATGCTTGCGTTCATCATCGGAGGAGCTTTTTTTGCCGAAGGAAATCACCGGCAGAAGGTCTTCAGTATTGGCGAACATCTTTTTCTCGATGACGGCGCGCAATTTTTCATAACTGGTCC